>CBDUCK010000011.1:0-23580 GCA_965365635.1 uncultured Muriicola sp. | reverse complement strand
ACGCATCCAGGTACTGGTTTCATTAGATTGTGTATCAAAGCGGTAGCTGTTAAAACGCCATTTAGTTTCACCTTCTTTAAATTTAAATGACGTAAGGGGTATGATAAGTTCAGAAGTGTAGTACGTATCATATATTTTAGATTCCCCACGCCATTTCACATCCCAGGATATGGTAAAACCACGAAGATCTAGTCCTCCTCCTGAAACCAGTCCTTCCCGCCGAACGCCATAAGGATTAGTTCCAAATAGGAATGCATTGGTGCCGTCATTGAAGGTATCGAAGAGCAAGGTAATATTATCGCTATTCCCTGCACGGAAATCTCGTTTTAATGATTCTATAGCGTAGTTCTTACCTTTAGTGTTGACTGTGATACCGATATACAGATTTTTGTCGTCGTACATCATCTTAATATCCGACTGTTCTCCTGCTTGTAATGAATCTATTGGAAAATAGGACCAGAAATCGTGAGCGCTTTCGGCTTCTTCCCAAATGGCCTCATTTAGTACACCGTCTAAAGTAATATCGGCCGCAACGTATTTTACCGTAAATGATTTTTGTTTTGAAGAGAAAGACTTTTGCCCATGCAAGATTGTGGAACTACACAGGATGATACATGCACACAGGCAGAGGTTTTTAAGCATGGTATTGTTAATGGGTCAGTGAGAGCAAATTTAAAGTATTAAATCGTTAAAAAAATCCCAAAATTTATATCTAGTTTAAAATTCCCATAGTTACAATATTATAAGAGGTGGTACATTATTTAACACAACCTTTACGTGGGTTTTCCTATTTTTGAAACAAACTTACAAATATGAAAAAGCTTCTTGTTTTGGTATTTTTTTTTAGCCATGTGGCCAATAGTAATGTTCCTGTATGGGGTAAAACAGGGCATAGGGTTGTAGGAGAGGTGGCACAGATGCATTTAAGTAAGCGAGCTAAAAGAGCGGTGCAAAAAATCCTTAAAGGACAAAGCCTTGCTTCTGTGGCCAATTATGCTGATAATATTAAGTCGGATACGTTGTACAGAAAATTTTCACCCTGGCATTATGTCAATTTTCCGGCCGATAAAAAATATACAGAAGTTACCCCCAGTCCTTCAGGCGATATTGTTATGGGGATTCAAAAATGTGTTGAAATCATTGGCAACCCCAACAGCAGTGAGGCAGACAAAAATTTTTATTTAAAAATGTTAGTGCATTTTGTGGGCGATTTGCACCAACCTATGCATGCCGGAAGGGCAGAAAATAGGGGAGGTAATGACATTCAAATTAGGTGGTTTGGGAATGGAAGTAACCTGCATCGACTATGGGATTCTGACCTAATCGATAAATTTGGCATGAGCTATACAGAGTTGGCAGGGAATCTTCCTGTCATTTCTAAAAATCAAAGGAAACAGTTGCAAATAGGAACGGTGTACGACTGGGTAGAAGAATCTCAGGAAATTGCAAATGAATTGTATAGTTCTGTGGAGATTGGGGATAAATTGGGCTATCGGTATAGCTATGAATACTGGGATACGGTAGAGCATCAACTATTGAAAGGCGGAGTGCGTCTTGCGGCGGTTTTAAATCAATTGTTTCGTTAAAAAAAGTCTTTTCTTCAGCAGTATTTTGAATAGATATGGCGATTAGATAATAACTCTAAAAGTCAAATTAATTCGTTCTTCTACAGCCCTTTTTGTTTTGGGAATCTGATGCAACCAATTATGCTGTGTACATCCTTTCATTAATAACAGACTCCCGTGTTCTAACAACATTTTATGTTTTAGGCTGGGATCTTTCTTGTGTTTCATATGAAAAAATCGAGGTTGGCCCAATGACACCGATGCGATTACCGGATTGTTCCCCAAGGAGGCCTCATCATCTGCGTGCCAACCATTACTATCCTGGCCGTTTCTGTACAGATTTGCCAAACAGGTAGTGAATGAAATGGGTTCAATTAATTCAATAGCATTTTTTATCTCCTGTAATTCCTGCGTAAAATTATGTGGAAACATCGTAATGTTCGAATAGGAATACGGTTTTTCATTGGTGCCGTATAGTGCCGTTAGTCTTGGTTGAAGATGCGTTTTCCCAAATAGTTTAATAGAATCGTGCTGCCAGGTAATCGTAGATTTTAACGTATTAAAATATGCAGTAGCCTGGGTATCTGTAAGGAAATTAGGATAGTACCAAAGATCGCTTTGTGGCAGGTCTATATAATGTTCTCCTTTGAGCATGGTGTTCTAGGAAATAACTTTTTTAAGTTCGTTTCTGTATTCTGAAGGATTTTGCCCGGTAAATGCCTTGAACGACTTATTGAAGTGTGAGAAATTATTAAAACCGCTTTCAAAACATACTTCAGTAATACTAAGTGGTTGTTCAGCTAATAATTTTGAGGCATGTACCAACCGACATTCATTTACAAACTGCACAAAAGTCTTATTGGTGATCTTTTTAAAATACCGGCAAAAGGACGGAACCGTCATACTCACCATATCCGCTATTTCATCGAGTGAAATTTCTTCCTTAAAATTACGCTTTACATGGTTAAAGACAATATTTATTCTGTCATTGTCTTTCACCTCTGTTTTTAGTGAAAAACCGTCGGCATTTAATACCTTAAAATCGTCCGTAGCACCTAACTCATTCAAAATATTTAATATGGAAAGCAGTCGTTGAAAATCTGTTTGATATTCTAATACTTCCATTTTCTCACCAATTTTTCGTTTGGTTTTCCCCGAAAAAGCAATGCCACCACTGGCCAGTTCAAAAAGGGCCCTAATTTGCTTCATTTCCGGGATACTAAAAAATTCGTTTCCCAGAAAATCTATTTTCATCTGTACTACAGTCTCACTTTTGTTACCCGTTAACTTATCTGTAAGTCCACAATGGGGAAGATTACTTCCTATTAAAATTAAGTCTCCATTCGTATAATAAGACACATGACTTCCAATTTGCCGCTTCCCGGCACCACCATTTACATATACCAGCTCTATTTCAGGATGATAGTGCCAGAAATTGTCCTTGTTAAGTCGGTCCTCATCAAATTTCTGATACGTGTAGGAATGGCCAAAATTGGGGGAAATGGCTTCGAAAGTAGGTTTTTGTTGAATCATATTCATTCTAATACGATGTAAAATTAGTAGGTTTCTAAGAGACACTACTTTGCAAAATTAACCTAAATATATGCTATTTTACCATTTAACGATAATTTAACTATGAAGATGGTTAAAATAGAACATAAATTGGAAAATTTTGAGGTAGTACAGGGCAGATACTGGCGGTATGTTTGTACCGAGTTAATTAGTAATCTAAAAAAATTAAATAGTATGAAAACAATTAAAACAACAATCGCTATTGCTTTATTATTCGCAACAGCAATAGGCTTTGCAAATAATACATCTTCTACTCTTGTTAATGGAAGTGAAGTATTAACAGTATCTAGTTCTGATAAGCACCAACCTTACTTTAGAAAAGCTAATGGTAAGCTTTATATGAATTATCTGAATGAGGGGATGGAGAAGGTTCAAATAAAAGTGATAGACAGTGAAAACAGGGTAGTATTTGCAACGACTCTTAAAGGAGAATTTGTTGTAGAAAAAGCTTTTAATTTTAGTAAAGCAATGAAAGACAACTACAAAATCGTAGTAAAAAACAATAATGAAACTTACTACGAGTATTTCGCAGTTAAGTAAGTAGTGGGTTTAGTTAATGTTTAATTCAAGTGAATAGGGGTCTTTATGGCCCCTATTTATAATTAGAAATAACTTGAGTTATAAATAAAAGGATTAAAATGACAGACAAAAAAATATTTCAATTAGTAGGAACCATAATCATAATCTCTTCAATAATTATTGGAGCACTAGATCTATTTAAAGTAAATTAATATGAAAGAAATATATATAGAACACAAAGTAGAGATGCTGATCGTAAGTGCATTTATAGTCGTATGGCTTATGCTTGTAGGCTAAAAAACGATTAAGTAAGAAAACGGAGTAATTTTTTCCTTTTATCCGGAGGAATAGCGTCATTTTCTAAGACCAGTTTAAGAATTTTCTGGTCTTTCTCTTGCGCATAGAGCATTCGGTAAAAATCCACGGTGGTTAGGTTCTCAGAGGCTTTTTTAACTAATGTGAAAGAATCTCCTTTTGCCACGTTTCCTTCTTTTAGGATTCGCACATAGGTTCCCGGATGTTCGTGAGTTACAAATTCCTGAACTATTTTTTGAGCATCGAATCGTATCCCTAGTTTGTAACAGGGTTGTCTGGGAACAGTAATTTCCACTATGGCCTCACCTAAACTATAAACAGAACCAATACGAAGTGTTGTCTCATCTAAACCCTCCACGGTTATATTTTCACCGAACATCCCCCAATCCCAGGATAAATGCGGGTATTTATCCTTCCAATAAGGGTAGTAATCGGCCGAGTATAAATAACAGGCTTGGTAAACACCACCATGGTGTTTGCGGTCTGTTATGGTGTCTTTGTCAACCGTTTCAAGGCCTAAAAATATAGGTTGAGAGGTAGGATATTTATACATCCCTGTTTGCTCGGACCCACCACGCCATTCTATGGTTGTGGCTTTGCCAATATTCGTAGAAACTACCTTCATGGAATAAAGATATAAAAAACCACCGCCTTATTAGGGCGGTGGTTTTTATAAATTGAAAGAAATTAGTTAATCTTCTTTTTCTAATTTCTTAGTCATGTTAAACCCTACATAGAGTCCTATTCCTGCCATTAGAAAAATGGTTCCGGGGTACGCTACTTCAGCATCCACGGCCATAGCATTTACCATAAGAGAACCTATGAAAATGGCCAATCCTACACCCATTAATAACAAAGAGAAATTTAAAATAAGGATTTTCCAAAATGGTGCTGCGCCGTCTCTCTTTCCTTTCATAAAGATGCTGGCATCCGCCCCCTTCTCAATTAGTGCTAACCGTTCTTTGTTTCTTGTTGAATAATAAAGATAGGCGATGCCAAAAATTACTAAGAATATAACAATGAATACTAATACTTCTCCTCCCATGATACTTTGATTATAAATTAAACATTTGATTTATAAGTAAGACCCCCGGTTTTTAGGTTAGGTTACATAAAAGATGTATTTTTTTTAAATAATTTTTGTAACCATTACAGAAGTTCTATCGTCAAATGTTTTAAATGACACCAAAAGAAGACCATTACTATATTGAAGAAACCCTTCACGGCAATACCCATGCGTATGAAGTTTTGGTGGATAGATATAAATCTATGGTTTTCACAATGGCTATGCGGATTAGTAAGAATAGAGAAGATGCAGAAGAAATTGCTCAGGACACATTTCTAAAGGTATTTAAATCTTTAGGGTCCTTTAAGGGTGAATCAAAATTTTCTACCTGGGTATATAAGATTGCCTATTACGGAAGTCTGGACTACCTGAAAAAGAAGAAGCGTATCGTGGAATCAGATGCTGTTGACGTATCTGAAGTGTATAACCTGTCTTCCATGGAGAGTGTTTTAGAAGATATTGACAAAAAGGAACGACTGGTGATTTTAAAAGATGCCGTTCAGAAATTATCAGAAAAAGATAGTACTATTGTTACTCTTTATTACTTTGAAGAACTTTCAATCAAAGAGATAGCAATGGTTACCGGGCTAACACCAGAGGTGCTAAAAGTACGGCTCTTTAGAAGCAGGAAACAGTTAGCAAATATACTGCACCATACATTGGAACCAGAAATTGTAGAAAGTTATGAAAGAGGATAAAGAAAAAAAGTTAGAAGCCTTCGTAAAACAACTAGTAAAGGAAGTTGGTTTAGAGGAGCCTTCTGCAGGTTTTACAAAGAACGTGCTTTCAAAAATAGATGAGGTGTCACTAACTACTCAAACGACTGGCTATACCCCTTTAATTTCAAGAACTGCCTGGTTTGTAGTAGCAATGGTCTCAATTTCTCTTTTAATTATTGCTGCTTATGGCAATGTTGAATTTGATTTTTCCTTAATAAACAGCGCTTTCTTCACTAAACTTTCCGAAAGTAGCTCCCGGGTTAGTCTGCCTAACATATCGTTCTCCAACGTGGTAGTTTACGCTGCCCTGGCGTTGGGTTTTTTCTTCTATGTGCAAATATATTTATTAAGGAAAAACTGGATGCAAAAGGAAGTGTTGTACTAATCAGAAGATGCCCAAGCAGTTACAACGAGCTATTTCTTGTGTAATTAGAATTGAAGGTAGAAATAAGCCCAGTACATCAGACCAAATTGTAGCGGTATTCGTAAGATCAATAACCATTTTGGAATTCCGGCAGCTGCTTTCTTGCCTGTAAGCATATAAAAATGAACAGGTAGAAATACGGTTAACATCCCAATAATACAGATAATTGCAGTATTCTTCAATAATGGGATACAAAGCGCAATACCCAAAATTATTTCTGAGAGCCCACTTAAGTATACCAATTCCTTGTGAGATGGCAAATACCTTGGCATGATACGCATGTAAGCACTAGGTTTTAGAAAATGCATGATGCCTGCAAATACGTACATACCAGCCATTAAATATAGATCCCAGGGATATTCCATGCATTAAAAATAAAAAGGTTGTCTAAACTTGCAGTCTTTTTAGATTATTTTATTTCTGTATTTTACCATCTCGTTACCTCTATTTAAATTCCATTAATGCCTAAATTTATCCGCAATGGCGCTAATTACATTTATACTGTTTACTGGCTTTGTGGCCTTCTATGCAACATGGAAACTTAGGCGCGACCGTCTAAATACAAAGGATGGCTATTTTTTAGGAGGGAGATCGCTTACCGGAATCGTAATTGCAGGTTCTTTATTATTGACTAACATTTCAACCGAACATTTGGTAGGTATGAACGGGTCTGCCTATAGGAATGGGGCCATAATTATTGCTTGGGAAGTAACCTCGGCATTAGCCCTAGTTGTTGCGGCCTTATATTTTGCTCCTCGCTATTTAAAAATGGGCCTAACGACTATACCAGAATTTCTTGAAAAACGATTCGACGGCCTAACCCGTACCTTAGTGGCGCTGCTCTTGATCATTTCCTTCGTTGCTACATTACTGCCGATAGTCCTTTATACCGGTGCCCTGAATATAGAAGCTATTTTTGGAATTTCGAACACTTTGAAAGTGAGCCAAAGTGAAGGGATCTGGATCACCATTCTCGTTGTAGGCATCATTGGCGCGGTATACGCAATATTTGGAGGCCTCAAGATGGTAGCTTATACCGATACTATCAACGGCTTTGGGTTATTGGTCGCTGGACTATTGGTACCAATTTTAGCCCTTCTTAGCATAGGCCAGGGAAATATCTTGGAAGGACTAGGTGAAGTTTTTGAAAACAGTCCGGATAAGTTTAATGTAGTAAGTAATGAATCGGGCGTAGGACCGGGTGCAAGGTCTGCAATTCTGCCTTTCGAAGTTATATTTACGGGTTTGATGATTAATCAAATTTACTTTTGGTCCATGCACCAATCTATTATCCAACGGGTACTGGGCGCCGTGACTCTAAAAGAGGCCCAAAAAGGTTTGTTGTATACAGGCCTTCTTAAAATTTTGGTTCCTTTAATCATAGTGTTACCTGGCCTTATTGGCTTCTATTATTTTGGGGATAGCCTATATGATAACCCGGACAATGTATATCCCCTTCTGGTAAAAAAAGTACTTCCCTTATGGCTTACTGGTTTTTTTGTGGCGGTAATGATGGGAGCGATCTTAAGCACCTTTAATAGTGCACTAAACAGCGCGGCCACGGTTTTTAGCTTGGGTATTTTTAAGCGATATATCAAGAAGAATGCAAGTGAAAAAAGCTTGGTTTACATGGGAAAATGGACTTCCGCAATCTTGGCCATTTTTGCAATTGGCATTGCCCCATTTGTTGCCAATGCCCCAGAAGGTCTGTACCAGCTTTTACAACAGCTGAATGGCATATTTTTCGTCCCTATTGCAAGTGTCATCATTGCTGGGTTTTTATTTCCCAGAGTATCTGCTGCAGGTGCCAAAATAGGTCTTCTGTTCGGTTTGCTTTTTTACATTATAACGTATTTTGTTTTGCAATTACAGTTACACTTTGTTCATATATGGGGTATAGAATTTGTACTTAACATAATCGTGATGCATATCGCGTCAGCTTTGATGCCTAAGGAAGAACGGTTTGTTATCAAAGATTCTGGGATTTTAGACCTCAAACCATGGAAATATGCCAGGGCTTTTAGTGTTTTTTTGGTGGTGTTCACCATAATTTTGTACCTTTTCTTAGGTAACGTTTAGATATGGAAAAGACTTTTAGAAATTATGACCAGTCAGATATTACGGCTGCAGTCCGGGAACACTACCGCAAAATGCGTCAGAACCAGACACTGGATTATGTACACAGGATGCATAAAAAATATTTGAATTTCGATAAACCTATGCCACTTTGGGAGGCAATGGAACATTTGAATAATTTGATCGACGTAAGCGATCCAGATTTGAATCTGCCAAACGTACAGCACTTGATCCAAAGTGCAGAGGCCATTCGTAAAGATAACAGGCCCGATTGGATGCAATTAACCGGTCTTATTCACGATTTGGGCAAGGTGATGTTTTTATGGGGAAGTGATGAGGATGGTACAAGCCAGGCAGAACAATGGGGAATGGTTGGTGATGTCTTTGTGGTGGGCTGCGCCTTACCTGATACCTGTGTGTACCCTGAATTCAATATTCTTAATCCGGATATGGCCAACCCCATTTACAATAAGACGCTTGGCATTTATGAGAAAGGATGTGGCCTGGATAATTTGACTCTTGCATGGGGGCACGACGAATATTTATACCGAGTACTATCGAACCATAAGGGAAACAAGCTCCCAGAGGAAGCCATGACTATGATACGTTACCACTCGTTCTACCCTTGGCATACCGGAGGCAGTTATGCTGAATTGCTCAATAAAAAGGACCTGCATTATTTGGAGAACATACGCGACTTTAATCGTTACGATCTTTATACAAAAAGCAATACGATTTATGATTTGGAAGAGATCAAAGACTATTACCAACCCATTGCGGTGAAATACCTGGGCAATGGGCCAATCTATTGGTAATAGTTACAATCACAAACAAATGTAAAAAGACCGCTTCCATTTTGGCTGCGGTCTTTTTAATTATTCCAACGAAAGAAAAGGTAAAGGACGATCACTAATGAATTTAGGGTCGTTTTATTTCACCATATCGTAACTGCGTTTGATAAAGTTGGTAAGTGCCTCCCCTTTAAGAAGACCCTTAGATAATCGGGCTAAATCTAGCGATTGATTAATTAATCGTTCTCTCTTTTTAGCTGTTTTGGTATGTAGTATCTCACCAACAAGTTCATGGTTGGTGTTCACAATTAGGTTATACATTTCTGGCATATTACCCATGCCAAACATACCTCCACCCCCTCCGGTTTGCTGCATTTCCTTCATTCTACGCATAAATTCTGGTTCGGTGATGATAAATGGAGACGCATCGCTATCCATAGCCTCCATCTGAATAGTATAACCCTTATCGGCTATAGCTTCTTCTATGGTAGTTTTTAGCTTTTCTTTCTCCTCATCAGAAAGTTTGCTGATCTGGGTATCTTCTTTTTTAATGAGATTGTCTAAATGATCTGCATCAACCCTTGCAAATGAGACCTTTTCTTTGGAGGTTTCGAGTTTTTGCATCAAATGACTCACAATTGGAGAATCCATTAATAGAACCTCGTATCCTTTTGATTTTGCAGCTTCAATATAACTGTGTTGTGATTCTTTGTCAGACGCATACAAGATTACCAATTTATCATCCTTATCGGTATGCATGTCTTTAAGTTTCTCCTGCAATTCCTCGAAGGTGTAGAACGAACCATCAACGGTAGGATACAAGGCAAACGTATCAGATTTTTCAAAGAATTTATCTTCTGATAGCATACCGTATTCTATCACTATTTTAATATCGTTCCACTTCTTTTCAAAATCTTCCCTGTTATCTTTAAATAGTGAAGTAAGCTTATCAGCTACTTTACGGGAGATGTACGAAGAAATCTTTTTTACCGCTCCGTCAGCTTGTAAGTAGGATCTGGAGACATTCAGTGGTATATCCGGAGAATCTATAACCCCACGTAACATGGTTAAAAATTCTGGTACAATGCCTTCAACATTGTCTGTCACAAACACCTGATTCTGATACAGTTGAATTCTGTCTTTTTGAATATTTAGGTCATTTGTTAATTTGGGGAAGTATAAAATCCCTGTTAAATTAACAGGATAATCCACATTCAGATGGATATGGAACAAGGGCTCCTCAAATTGCATAGGATACAGTTCGCGATAAAATTCTTTGTAGTCTTTATCGGTAAGATCTACTGGTTTTTTAGTCCACGCAGGGTTGGGGTTGTTGATAATGTCATCCACTTCCCGGGTTGGGGCCTCATCTTCCTCTTTTGCTCCTTCTGGTTTGGGCAGCGTTTCTGTTCGCGTTCCAAACTTTATTGGGATAGGCATAAACTTGTTATATTTTGCCAATAACTCCCGTATTCTTTGTTCTTCCAGGAATTCAGTAGAATCCTCGGCTATATGAAGTATGATCTCCGTGCCATGGGTTTCTTTCTTTCCTTTTTTAAGACTGAATTCTGGTGATCCATCGCATGTCCAATGTGCTGCTGGTTCATCTTTATAACTCTTTGTAAGTATTTCCACTTTCTCTGCCACCATAAATGATGAGTAGAAACCTAAGCCAAAATGACCTATGATACCGGCGTCCTTTCCGGCGTCCTTATATTTATCCAGGAATTCTTCCGCTCCAGAAAAAGCTACTTCATTGATATATTTTTTCACCTCCTCAGAAGTCATTCCTACACCCTGATCTATGATATGAAGCTTTTTCCCTTCTTTATCTATTTTTACTTCAATCATGGGATTTCCATACGCCACTTTGGCTTCACCAATAGAAGTAAGGTGTTTTAGTTTTAAAGTTGCATCGGTTGCATTGGAAATTAATTCTCTAAGGAATATCTCATGGTCGCTGTATAAGAATTTTTTGATTAAAGGGAATATATTCTCTACAGAAACATTGATCTTACCTGTTGCCATTATTTTTATTTTTTAAGTTATGGTTTGTACTAGTCAAATAAAATACCACAACGGTGTAAAATGACAAACTGACATAGTATTCTACGGGTGAATATGTAAATGTGAAAAATTAACATATTTTTATTGTTTAACTATTAGGTTAATATATTAAACATATAGTATATTTGTATATGATTATGGGAAAGATTATTGCTGTGAAAAAGTAAACTTAATTTTTGTAATCATTTTGTTTATTAATTGGTTAGGTTGTTAAGAAGCGTGTTTTCTCTTGAAAGCACGCTTTTTTAGTACGGTACATATTTTGTATTCTCTTAACAGTTTTATTGTTTAATAAAATCTACATTTGTATCAACAAAAATAGTATTATGTCCTCGAAAACATCAACAAAGAAAACTCTGGAAGAAACTATTATTTCTTCTTACATGACATATGTCTTGGAACACGAGACAATACCAAAATCTATTTATAAGTTTTGTAAGGAAACTGATATAGAAGAAGAGAAATTTTACAGTGTCTTTGGCTCGGTGGAAGGCATCCAAAAAGCTATTTGGAGGGTTTTCTATCGCAAAACAATCGATCTTATTCAAAAGAATAAGGAATACGACAATTTTTCGAATAAAGAGAAAATGCTGACATTCTTGTTTTCGTTTTTCGAATTACTGAATCTGAACAGGAGCTATGTCTTATTTACGCTCAGCGAAAAAGGGCATATGTTAAAAAATATGGAGCAATTAAAGGCCCTTAGGAAAGATATAAAGGAACTCGCCACGGAACTCATAGAGGATGCCAATGCGGACAAATCCAATAAGTTTTCAAAACACAATCCTTCTTTGTTTTCTGAAGGCGCTTGGCTTCAGTTTGTATTCTTACTTAATTTCTGGAAAGAGGATAATTCTGCCGGATTTGAGAAAACGGATATGGCTATAGAGAAGTCTGTAAATACCATCTTTGATGTTTTTGATAATACACCGTTGGATAGTATTATGGATTTTGGAAAATTTCTCTTTAAAGAAAACTTAGCATAACATAAATAATCCAACAACCCTTGCCACATGAAGACATTAGACAGAATTCCTACCGGAAAAATAGAACGCGCAGGTAAACTTGTAAAAACCGGGGTAAAGGTTGGCGGTAATTATGTAAAGTATTATGGAAAGAAACTGGTGAACCCAGACCTTTCCAAAGAAGAATTGAACGAAGATAACGCCACAGATATTTATGATGGCCTGAAAAGCTTGAAGGGAAGTGCTTTGAAAGTTGCTCAGATGTTGAGTATGGAAAAAAATATATTACCCAGAGCTTACGTTGAGCGTTTTTCATTAGCCCAATTTTCGGTGCCACCGTTATCTGCGCCATTGGTGCGAAAGACCTTTAAACGGTATTTGGGAGCCTACCCTGAAGAAGTATATGATACGTTCGATAAAGACTCTATAAATGCTGCTAGTATAGGACAGGTGCACAAGGCAACCAAGGATGGCAAGGAATTAGCCATTAAGATCCAATATCCGGGAGTGGCACAAAGCATATCGAGCGATTTATCCTTGGTTAAACCTATCGCTACCAGAATGTTTAACCTTCAGGGGAAGGATTCAGAAAAATATTTTCAAGAGGTTGAAAATAAATTAATAGAGGAAACTAATTACATCCTGGAGATAGCGCAGAGCAAAGAAATTAGTGAAGCTTGTAGTCATTTGCCCAATTTGGAGTTCCCCAAATATTACGAGAAGTTGTCTAGTGAACGTATTATCACCATGGATTGGATGCACGGGAGGCATTTGA
Source organism: uncultured Muriicola sp. (assembly GCA_965365635.1). Classification (GTDB taxonomy): domain Bacteria; phylum Bacteroidota; class Bacteroidia; order Flavobacteriales; family Flavobacteriaceae; genus Muriicola. The sequence goes on along the minus strand of CBDUCK010000011.1, from coordinate 10,726 downwards.
GCGACTTCACGAAAGGGTCCTTCAGTTCTGAGGAGGGAAATAGCCTGGGACAGACTTTGTGGGATTTCTATATGTATCAAATGCATGTATTGCGCAAAGTACATGCCGACCCTCACCCCGGAAATTTTTTGGTTAGTGATAGGGCTTCGTTGATTGCCATCGATTTTGGGTGTATCAAAGAAGTGCCAGACGAGTTCTATATTCCATACTTCGAATTGGCAAAAAAAGAAATCATAGAAGACGATGTGCTGTTTGAAGAAAAGCTATATGAATTAGAAATTTTGACTCCAACAGATTCTGAAAAAGAAAGAGTATTCTTTAAGGCATTATTTAAGGAGTTACTTACCCTATTTACCTTGCCTTTTAATCAGGAGGTATTCGATTTTGGGTCCGATGACTTCTGGGGTAGAATTGCAGATCTGAGTCAACAGTATGCAAAAGATGAGCATATTCGTAAAATGAATGGCAGCAGGGGGTCCAAGCATTTCTTGTATATTAATCGCACCTTTTTCGGCCTCTATAATCTGTTACATGATCTAAAGGCCGAAGTAGTGGTTTCTAATTATAAAAAATATATAGAAGTCTAGAATAATTTATTTAGTTCCGTCTTCAGGGCTTTTGGGTTTATTCATCACATATTTTTCTAGCCATTGATCTTGTTCCCATAACAAGTGCAAAATGCTTTCTTTGGCCCGGTATCCGTGACTTTCTTTTGGAAGCATCACCAATCGTACAGTAGCTCCTAATCCTTTTAAAGCGTTAAAATAACGTTCGCTTTGCATGGGATACGTACCAGAATTATTATCCGCTACCCCATGAACAAGTAACAAAGGTGTTTTCATTTTATCGGCGTGCATAAAAGGTGACATAGTATAATATACTTCAGGGGATTCCCAGTAGTTACGTTCTTCACTTTGAAAGCCAAAGGGGGTTAGAGTTCTGTTATACGCACCACTACGCGCTATCCCTGCAGCAAAGAGATTGGAATGGGATAGTAAATTGGCCACCATAAAAGCGCCATAACTGTGGCCTCCCACAGCTACACGATCCCGATCTATATATCCGAGGGCATCCACGGCATCAATCGCAGCTTTCGCATTGGCTACTAATTGTTTTCTAAAACTATCATTGGGTTGTTCATCTTCCTCCCCTATGATAGGGAATGCAGCTCCATCTAAAACCACGTATCCCTTGGTAACCCAGTAAACTGGTGATCCCCAGCGGGGATACGTAAACTGATTTGGATTTTTGGTATTTTGTGAAGCACTATTCTTGTCTTTATATTCTCGCGGATACGCCCAGAGGATCATGGGTTTCTTTTCTTTAGCGTTCATGTCATAGCCCACAGGTAAATACAAGGTACCTGAAAGCTCTAAGCCGTCTTCTCTGGTATAGGTAATTACTTCCTTATGTACATCCTGTATGCTCTTAAATGGGTTTTCGAAAAACGTTAGTTGTTGGGCTCCCTTTCGCTTTTTTACACTCTTATAAAAATAATTTGGATAGTCACTTTTAGATTCTACCCGCACCAATAATTCGTCTTTGGCGACATCATAATTTAATAATGTTTCTTTTTGATCTGTGAGTTTAGACTCATACAAACGTCTTTTGTCCAGATTAACAAGATTGAGCTGGTCTACAAATGGAAATTGCCCTTTTTCAGAAAACCCATCTCCTAAAAGAAATGCATTGCTGTTTTTATCGAGTGATAATACATAGGAGCCATTCTCGTTTCTTTTCATCACAAACTCCCCCGGATCGCTGTATACATCCTGATAGTTTCTGTCGTTCCAAAGTTTAGGTGTTTCTTCCCGATTTGATGGATTAAAAATATAGGTCTTGGTATTTCGGGTGTTCCACCAATAGTCATATGCTATGGCTACGTTATCTGTTCCCCATTGTATAGAATTAAAACGATTGATCATTTTTAAAATGGAAGTTCCTTTTCCGGTAAACGGCGCTTCCAAATTAAACACCTCGTCTCTAAAAGGTACTTCAATTTCCGGATCGCCTTCATCTAATGCTTCTACATAAGTAAGGGTGGCTGCTTTATCGCTACGCCAGTTAATTTCGCGCATACCTTTGCGTTCAGCCATAAAACCTTTTGGTAAATCTTCTATTAAAGGCACCTTTAACAGGGTAGAAACCAGCTCCCCATTTTGCTTGTAGATAGTAGTTGTAGACGGAAATCTGCGATAGGTTACTAAATAGGAAAAAGGCTTGTCTATGGAAACTACCATCACATATGTTCCGTCTGGGGAAAAACTTATATTTCGATACATTGCCGGTGCTTTCCAGGCTGTTTTGGTGCCATCGAGATTAACTTTGTACAATTCTGAAATCGCTAATTGTTCAAAATTGAATTCATCATTTGGATTTTTAAGTAAATCCTGGTACGTTCTATTTTGTGCTTTCTTACCGTCGTTTGTAGAAATAGTAGGCCCTTCAGGTACAGCCTCGGTAACATCTATAAGCCCTTTCCTTGAAGACGGAATCATTTTAATTAATAACGATTGCCCATCCTTAAACCAATTGATGACATCACCCAGGTTGGCATTTACGTTGGCCTCAGTAACTTTTGTGACCTTAGCAGATGTTAAATCCAAAACCCAGACTTCCACACCGTTAGAAGTAGTATTCGTTACGGCTACTTTGGACTGGTCTGGCGAAAAACTAAAGTTGGCTAATCGTGGATTATCGGGAAGGCCTGCTACCTGAATTGCGTCCTTATTTCTTGGGGACTTGATCTGTATATTATTGTAATAATTGGTACGACTCCCAATATTGGTTTTTGGATTAATTCGTAACCCTGCCAAGCGTAATTCTGGTTCAGATAGTTCACGAATACTCTTATATGCATCCCTGTAAAGAAGCAACATATGGGCTCCATCATCTGTAATTCTGACAGTTGGGGCCAACGGAGCGTTCACTAATTCTAAAATTTCTTCTGAAGGTTGCTGGTAGGTTAATTTTTCTTGAGCAACCCCCACACTGATAAATAGCAGAAAGAACGGTATAAGCATTTCTTTCCTAATAAATTTCTCGATTCTCATGGCTTCTTGTTTTACAGGCTCTATAGACATATCTTAAGGTATCTAAAATACTATATTTTTAGCTCATTGAAGACAGATTCAGCGATTTTTAGGAAACAAATTTTTAAAAAAAATACTAGGCCAGCTACCTAAATATGGGTATTTTTAAATTCTAAGCGAGTAATACCCATTAGGGTAGAATTTGTGATTCCTTTTTCAAATAGAAAATCAGTTTTAAAAAATCAGTTGTATGTATAATTCAAGAATATCGGGGTTAGGCTTTTTTGTGCCCGATAATGTGGTTACTAATGATGATCTGTCTAAGGTAATGGACACCAACGATGCCTGGATACAGGAACGTACCGGGATCAAAGAACGGAGACATGTCATTAAAGGTGAAGATACCACTACTTCAATGGGCGTAAAGGCTGCCAAAATAGCGATAGAAAGAGCCGGCATCGACAAAAATGATATTGATTTTATCATTTTCGCTACGCTAAGTCCCGATTATTATTTTCCAGGTCCCGGAGTTTTAGTACAGCGCGATTTAGATATAAAGACGGTAGGTGCCTTGGATGTAAGAAATCAATGTTCCGGTTTTGTGTATGCCGTTTCGGTGGCAGATCAGTATATCAAGAGTGGTATGTATAAAAATGTGCTTGTGATTGGTTCAGAAATACATTCTGGGGGTATGGATATGACTACGCGGGGAAGAGGAGTTTCTGTTATTTTTGGCGATGGTGCAGGTGCAGCGGTGATGACCAGAGAAGAACATACAGACAAGGGAATTCTTTCAACACATTTGCATTCTGAAGGCCAGCATGCAGAAGAATTGGCAGTAATTGCTCCAGGTATGGGAAAAAGATGGGTTACGGATATACTTGCGGACAATGATCCCAATGATGAATCGTATTATCCTTATATGAACGGACAATTTGTATTTAAGAATGCAGTGGTTCGTTTTAGTGAGGTAATCATGGAAGGACTCCAAAAGAACAAGTTAGAGGTAAAGGATATTGATTTGTTAATACCACATCAGGCCAATTTGCGAATTTCTCAGTTTATTCAAAGGAAGTTTAAATTAGCGGATGATCAGGTGTATAATAATATCATGAATTATGGGAATACGACCGCCGCGTCTATTCCAATAGCACTTACAGAGGCATGGGAAAAAGGCAAGATCAAAGAAGGTGATCTGGTTGTTCTGGCGGCCTTTGGCAGTGGTTTTACTTGGGGGAGTGTTATCATAAGGTGGTAAGATCTCACAATGGGAAAGCAACAACAACATCTTACTAAAGAGTTACAGAAGTTTATAGATCAGCAAAAGGTGTTTTTTGCGGCAACAGCCATGCAAAAAGGGCGAATTAATTTGTCTCCAAAGGGAATAGACACACTTCGAATCCGCAATGATAAAAGTGTTGCCTGGTTAAACCTTACAGGAAGTGGTAATGAGACGGCCACGCATTTGAAAAATGACCCTCGTATAACCCTAATGTTTTGTGCGTTTGAAGGCAATCCAAAAATTGTTCGTCTGTACGGGACTGCCAGGGTCTATCACCCCAGAGATGCCGAATGGGACAAGCTTATAAGTATATTTCCTCCTATTCCCGGATCTCGACAAATTATTGATATGAAAATAGAACTGGTCCAAACATCCTGTGGCATGGGCGTACCTTATATGGACTATAAAGGGGAGCGAGATCAATTACCCCAATGGGCCGAAAATAAGGGAAAAGAAGGGCTAAAGGAATATATGAAGCTTAAAAATACCACTAGTTTGGATGGGTATCCCACAGGTATCTTTGAATAGCTAAAATTAAAAACCCCAACGATATCGTCGGGGTTTTTCTTTGATAAGTATGCTGAAGTTAACCAACCCATATCTCCTGCAATAGCTCATCAAATTAAGAATTTATAAGATGCCACCACCACCTTGCTTGGTATTATTGTCGCGTCGTTTTCGCTTCGCAGCTCTATTCTTTCCACTTCCAAAACGGTAGGATACCCCTGCAAAGACATTCTGACTTTCCCAGTTGAATTGTCCGGTTTGTGCAAAAGGCCGTTCTCCGTCAAAGGCAAATCTCATGGTATTAAACACATCATTAAAGTTGACACTAAACGTTCCCTTACCCTCAGCAAAACTGTAACGGGCGCCAAGGTTTACAAAGTACATGGGATCTACAGAAAACTGTATATTTTGATTTTGACCTCTGTAAAATCCAAAGACCTGAAAGGTGAGTTCTTTGTTTACCGTAAAACTACTGTTAATTCTAAAGTTATAGGCAGTATTTTCCACTTCCACATCTTCGGTAACAATGTCATCTATGGTAGCTGAAGAATTGTTTTCTACCAAACTTTCTGTAATACCTCGCTGGGTCTGTGAAAATAGATCGAAACTACCATTTATACTCCACCATTTTACAGGCTTGTAATTGGTTGAGATTTCAACACCATAGGCAGAGGTATTGTCAAAGTTATCGTGGGTTAGGATGAGTTTATTCAAATCTAATCTGTCAACATACACAGCCCTGTTGATTTCATCATTAATAGTTCTGTAAAATATACCTGCAGTAATACTACCTTTTTCTAATCGTCTGGTGTAGTTGGCCTCGTATGAATTGGTGAATTGAGGCACTAAACTAGGGTTTCCAAATGAGGAGATCAAAGGCGTAGACCATTCTCTTATTGGATTTACTTGTGAAAGCCCCGGTCTGTCTACCCGTCTGCTTGTGCTTATCTGAAATTGATTTTTTTCACTTGGCGTATAGGTTAGAAATGCAGAAGGATAGAACTCTGTATAGGAATCGGTAAAGGACCTTACGGCATTGGTGTCTGCTTTTACTTCTACATCTTCTACCCGTAACCCTACCTGGTACGACCATTTTTCACGATTCTGTCCAAAAGTGGCATAGGCAGAATAAATATCCATACCATACACAAAATCTGTACTGGGAGTTGGTCGTAAGATTCCGCTTGCATCAAAAGAAAGCCCGGTTGAAGCATAATCAACATTGGTTTCAAAGACTCTGGCCTCAACGCCAATTTCGAGTTTTGAAATTGAATCTATTGGGTTTACATAATCTAAATTAGCTATGGTCTGGGTTCTTTTGGTGTCCACAAAATCTATATAATTTGGAAATAATGAATTCCCTGATATTTTAAAATCAGATTCCTCATCATCCTTAAAGCGGTTATGGTCTATTTCCAATTCAATATTGTGCCCCTCTTTGTTAAATTCTAGTTTATAGTCAAAATTATATTGTTCACTTATATTATCGTTTATTGGCGCAAATGCCTGGGTGTTGTTTCGGCTGAGATCGTCGTAATACACTACATCAGTAAGGCCACTTGCTGTTCCATTAAAAATGTTCTGGTTCGTAAAAAATGAAATCGTATTCTTGTCATTCAAGTAAAAGTCTACACCAACTTTATACAGGTACGACTTATTATTGTTAAGGAATTGGAAGAACTGTTCAGAATTTTCTACCTCTCTATAAATGAATCCGTCATTGACATACTTTCCGATATTGGTTCCAATATTACTGTACAGATTAAATTTTCCGTTTCTATAGTTGAGATCAACAGACGTGTTGAACTTAGCTTCTTCACCTACAGTTAAGCCAGTATTTATATTTCCATTAAATCCAATATTAGCATTCTTATGAAGCACAATATTTATGATTCCACTCATTCCTTCAGGATTATATTTAGCTGAAGGGTTGGTAATCAATTCGATCGATTTAATAGAGGAGGAGGGTATCTGTCGTAACAATTGAGCAACAGGAACATTAGATAACTTTCCGTCTACCATAACCCGGACGTTAGAGTTTCCTCTCAACGATAACTCTCCTGTTTGCTGGTCGAGGTTTACAGAGGGTAGGTTATTCATGATATCGGAAGCTGTAGCTCCGGATGTGGTTAAATCTTTTCCCACATTAATTACTTTTCGGTCTATACGCTGCTCTATAGTGGTCCTTTCTCCCACAAGCTCTACTCCCGATAGTTCTTCGGCTGCTTCGGCGATTGCGATATTTCCTACTTCTAATTGTCGATGTCCTTTTTCGAGAGAAATCTTTTCCCTATATGTTTCATATCCAATAAATTGAACCTCTAAGATGAATTCACCGTCTGGTAATTTTCCAATTTCGAAAGAACCATCGTCTAGGGTAATACTCCCTGTAATAATAGTTTGATCGTCTTCAGATTTAATAACAATAGAGGCGTATGGTACAGGTTGCTGTAATGTTTTGTCTATTACTCGCCCTGCAATACTTCCAATTTTAAGATCTGGGGTTTCGGGGTCTGGGTTGGCTTTGATCGTGGTACATGCGATTAATGCCAAAAGTAGAATTACTTTTTTCATGAAATGTTCGTTTTTTGATTGATTGATTGATGATACTTAAATGACGCACGAATCCTATTTTTGTTACGAGCAGGATATCATTTTAACAAAAAGTGAAGGTTTTAATAATCTGCAAACTACTTAACAATAGCGTTTTAAGTTGCTTTGCTTGGTCAGAAAAAAATAAAAAAAAATAAAACCCCGACTAGGTAGCCGGGGTTTCTTTCATTGATAAACTGTACTAAACACTAACCATTAACTATAAAAATACAGCTTGTTCAATGAATTAATAGTACCTTATACAAGAGACGAAATAAATTTTAAAAAGTTACAGTCCTTAACAGACTTTAACAGCAAATTCTAGTATATGAAAAAGACTTTGGTTTTAGGAGCATCGCTCAAACCATCCAGATATAGTCATATCACGGTTCAAAGATTAGTAGACGCAAACAAAGAAACTACGGCATTTGGGTTATTTTCAGGAAGTATTTCTGGCGTACAGGTCAAAACAGACTTAAGTGATTTTAAAGACATACATACAGTTACGCTTTATTTAAACCCAACGAATCAAAAGGAGTATTATAATAGTATCATATCGTTACGACCTAAAAGGGTGATATTTAATCCGGGTACTGAAAACCCCGAATTCTATGCGATTCTAAAACAAGAGGGGATCATTGCTGAAGTAGCATGTACGTTGGTTCTTCTCGCAACAGGGGAATATTGATGAAGGAGTAGCCTAAGTCTTCTTAGAAATGATAAGCAGACCAATGAAGGTGAGCAAACCATTAATTGGCAGTAACTCGTATCCAATAACATACCCACCTATGAATTCCGCAGGGATATTAGCTACGGTCATAATAATCACTACAGATATTAGGGCAACTATCCACACATACCGGTCTTTAATAGAACGTTTGGTGAGAATTCCAAATCCGAATAGGCCAAGTAAAGGTCCGTATGTATAGGTAGCTACAGTTAATAAGCCATCTATGACATTTCGGTCTAAGATATATTTAAAGGCAATGACAACCAGTACTAAAAGCACACTCATCCAAACGTGCGTTCTTTTCCGAATGGTTTTCTGCTGTTTAGGATCTCGTTTTTCAATATTTAAAAAATCTACGCAGAATGACGTAGTCAGCGATGTTAAAGCACTGTCTGCACTGCTATAGGCTGCCGCAATTAGTCCCAAAATAAAGGTAACGGCCACGGTAGTTCCCAATCCGGTGTTCAGTGCAATCTCGGGAAAGAGTAAATCCGATTTTGGAGACCCATCCATCAGGGGAATGGCCACATTAAATTTCTCAGCATATATGAATAAAAGAGCCCCAAGGAGTAAGAAAATGAAGTTCACTACAATAAGAACAATGCTAAATGAGACCATATTTTTCTGTGCGTCCCCCAATGTCTTGCAAGTAAGGTTCTTTTGCATCATGTCTTGGTCTAAACCTGTCATACAAATGGTAATGAACATTCCGCCAAAAAATGATTTGATAAAGTGATTTTTTTCAAAGAAGTTGTCCGTAAATAGTATGGTATTGTACTGTTTTAATTCATCGGAGGCCAGAAATTCCATAAAACTCCAGTCTAATTTCTGATTTATAAAATAAATGGAAAACCCTACAGATAAGAGCATAAAAAGGGTCTGCAATGTGTCGGTCCAGACAATCGTTTTTATACCTCCTTTAAAGGTGTAGATCCAGATAAGAAGAATAGAAAGTACCACAGTAAGTTCAAAAGGAACATTCCAGGCATCAAATATAAATTGCTGTAAAACGATGGCGACCAGAAATAAACGAAAGGAAGCCCCCAGAACCCTGGAGATGAAAAACGAAAGGGCACCTATCTTATAACTTATGACACCAAAACGTTGCTGCAAATATTCATAGATAGAGGTGACATTTAATTTGTAATAAATAGGCATCAAAATAAAAGCAATCACAAAATAGCCCACTAAATAACCAAAAACCACCTGCATATAACTAAACTCAGCACTGGCGACCCACCCGGGCACTGAAATAAAAGTAACCCCCGATAATGAGGCGCCTATCATTCCAAATGCTACAACAAACCAGGGAGATTGTTTGCCGGCCTTGAAGAAATCGGTGTTAGAATCGTTTCGACCTGTGAAGTAAGAAATTAAAACAAGAACCAGAAAATATGCCCCAATGAGCAACAAAATATGAGTGGCGTTCATTCAAATAAATTTCGAGCGCAAAGTACAAAAAGTAAAAATAGTGTGTAATTTTGCCGGTATGGAATTTTCTTCAAAACTTCTCGAAAATGCGGTCTATGAGATGTCGCAATTACCGGGTATTGGAAAACGAACGGCCTTGCGTTTGGTGTTGCATTTATTAAAACAACCCCAGGAGCAAACAGAAAGATTGTCTAATTCTTTGCAGTATTTACGGAATGAAATAATGTTCTGTTCTAATTGCCATAACATCTCGGATGTAGTACTATGCGAAATATGTGCAAATCCTAAGAGAGATGCGAGTATCGTTTGTGTTGTGGAGGACATTAGAGATGTAATGGCCATAGAAAACACGAGTCAGTTTAATGGGTTGTACCACGTGCTGGGAGGAAAGATTTCTCCTATGGAAGGAATTGGACCTAAAGATTTAACTATAGAATCATTAGTTGCGAAAGTAAAACAAGGGGAGATAAAAGAACTGATATTTGCTATGAGTTCTACGATGGAAGGGGATACCACTAATTTTTATATGTATAAACAAATGCAAGGGCTGGCAGTTAATACTTCTACAATAGCCAGAGGAATCTCTGTAGGTGATGAACTAGAATACGCAGATGAGATTACCTTAGGAAGAAGTATAATTAATAGAATTCCCTTTGAGAATTCTTTAAAGGCGCAGTAGAGTCGTTATCTACGATTAATTTAATAAATAGAGTAAATATTTAGTATTTTTGCAAAAATATTGTACTTAAAACCTTTTTAAATAGGAATATGTCAAAGTTCGAATTAAAATTACCTCAGATGGGAGAAAGTGTTGCAGAGGCAACACTAACTACATGGCTTAAGGAAGTGGGTGATACTATTGAAATGGATGAAGCGGTATTCGAAATTGCTACGGATAAGGTAGATTCTGAAGTCCCCAGTGAAGTAGAAGGTGTTTTAGTTGAAAAACTGTTTCAGGTAGATGATATTATCCAGGTTGGTCAGACGGTTGCGGTAATAGAGATGAATGGAATAGAAAGTCCGTCAGTTGAAGAGACTGTTGAAGCGGCGGAAGAAGAAAGTATTCCTGAAATTCAGGAAGAAGTGGTTGCCAACATTGAAAAAAGCATTGAAATTGCCAAAGATGTTGCTGCCGTAACTCCTGCTCCAAGG
>CBDUCK010000010.1:0-25010 GCA_965365635.1 uncultured Muriicola sp. | reverse complement strand
CTATTTAAATAGAGAAGGTAGTATTTTGGAACGCTATTTCGACTTTAACAACCCAGATGGTAATTCCCCTGTAACCGTAACTAATACGAACAGAGGGTCTACCACTTTACCAGATGTGGAGGATATTGACAGGGATTTAACAATGAATACCATAAATAGTTACTACGAATATCGTATTCAAATAAGACCAAATACAACCATAGATGATCCGTATGTAACCGATATTAAGGAAGGAACTACACCTAATCTGCCAAACGGGTCACAACTAAATCGCAGATGGATTCAGTACAAAATTCCATTAAGCGATTTTACCGATGCCATTGGGGGTATTACAGATTTTAGGTCTATAAGTTTTATGCGGATGTACCTTACCGGCTTTACAGATGATGTAGTACTTCGTTTTGCTACTTTGGATCTGGTTCGTGGCGATTGGAGAAATTACACTAAAACATTGGAAAATGGAAATGATGATCCTGCCGATGACGGAACCATCGTAGATGTGAATACAGTAAATATTGAAGAAAATAATTCCAGAGTTCCTATTCCATATGTATTGCCACCCGGGGTAATCAGAGAACAGCTTAACAATAACAACACTATAATTAGACAAAATGAACAGTCGTTGTCTTTTGTGGTAGAAAATTTAGAACCACAAGATTCACGGGGTGTTTTTAAAAATGTGAATATAGATGTTCGTCAATACCAGAATATTAAAATGTTTATGCATGCAGAGAAAATCCTTAATTCGGATTACCTCGATGATGATGTACCGTTAGTTGGATTTTTAAGAATAGGAACAGACTTTTCTGAAAATTTCTATCAGATAGAAGTGCCTTTGCAATTTACACCGTTTAGCGCGAGTTCTCCTGAGGAAATATGGCCGGCAGTGAATGAATTAGAAATTGCATTAAGCGATCTGAATAAGGTGAAATCTATGGGGATAGCAGATCAGACCTTGTCAGATATAACCTATTATGAGGTGATTAATGGAGAAGTAATTGCCGTAAATGAATTTGCACCCAGAACACCAGGGCAAATTAGAATTGGTATTCGGGGAAATCCTTCTTTAGGGAGTATTCGAAGTATGATGGTAGGGGTGAAAAATATTGATAATACTCCGGCTAGAGGGGAAGTCTGGTTTAACGAGTTGCGTTTGTCCGGATTAGATAATCAAGGTGGTTGGGCAGCTATAGCAGCCATCGACGGAAATATTGCCGATTTTGCTAACGTTTCTGCGACAGGAAGTAAAAGTACCTCCGGGTTTGGTGCCATCGATCAAATGCCGAACGAACGTGCCCGTGAAGATGCTGTTTCCTACGATGTGGTTACGAATGTGGAGGTTGGGCAACTGCTTCCAAAAAAATGGAACCTGCAAATACCATTTAATTATGGAATTTCAGAACAGTTAATAACGCCAGAGTTTGACCCTGTTTACGATGACCTTAAATTAGAAGATCGTATTGCAACTGCAGGCACGCAACAAGAGGCCGATGAGATTCGGGAACAGGCAGAGGATTATACCAAAAGAACCAGTATAAATTTTATTGGAGTTAGAAAGAATAGGGGAGAAGAGGCACAAGCCAATTTTTATGATATTGAAAATTTCACATTTAATTATTCCTATAACGAAACGGAACATCGAGATTTCGAAATAGCCAATTTAAGAGATCAGAACGTTAAGACCGGATTTGTTTATAACCATAATTTTAAACCGGTAACTGTAGCACCTTTTGCAAAGAAAGACTCCTTATTCAGAGGGGATTACTGGAAATGGTTGAAGGATTTAAATTTTAACCTGCTACCTACCAGTATTTCATTGCAATCAGATATTAACAGGCAGTTTAATCAGCAGCGCTTCAGAGACGTTCTAGAACCTGGTGTAGAGCGTTTGGAATTACCGCTTTTACAGCAACGAAATTATTTATTCAATTGGCAATATGCATTGAATTATAGTCTTTCTAAGTCGCTCCGTTTAAATCTTACTGCTTCTAATAACAATATAGTACGTAATTATTTTGAAGAAGAGGGCAATCCTGCATCTTTAATAAACCAGGAACTGAATCTTTGGGACGGCTTCTTTGATATTGGAGAACCCAACAGGCATTCACAGCAAATGCAATTAAATTATGAGTTGCCCTTAAATAAGATTCCAATTCTAGATTTTATAAACGCTCAATATACGTATACAAGTAACTTTGATTGGCAACGTGGTGGTGATGCCATTAGGGAAGTAACGGGCGAGGACATAAATACCATACAAAATGCCAATACGCATAATATTACAGCCACACTAAATATGCAGCGTTTTTACGACCAGATTGGTTTAAAGAAAAATAATGGGAAAGGAAGTACAGCTCCTGTTAGACGAGATAAGGCGGGCAATACGGCTTCAGGAACTCCGGAAACTAACAACAAAAAAACAAGTGGATTATGGAACACGGCTGTAGACCTTATTACCATGATAAAACGACTTAATGTTAACTACAATGAGAATAATGGTCAGGTGTTGCCGGGCTATACACAGTCTATAGGTTTTATTGGGACAGCCAGACCTACCATAGGATTTGTTTTTGGAAGTCAGGCCGATGTTCGTTTTGAAGCAGCAAGAAATGGCTGGCTCACTACTTTTCCTGAATTTAATGAGCAGTTTATTAAAAGAACCAACAAGCAATTAAATGTTACCGCCACGGCACAACCAGTACAAGATTTAACGATCGATTTAGTGGCCGACCGACAGTATTCCAATAGCCTTCAGGAGAATTTTAAAATAGAATCTGGGGAATATCAACCTCAAACGCCCAATGCATATGGGAATTTCAGTATTTCCACAGTAATGATTGGCACATTTTTTTCCAAAAGCGATGAAAACACCTCCGATAATTTTGAAACCTTCAAAGAAAACAGAATTATAATTGCCAATAGGATATTATCCGATAGGGCGGGTACAGATGAAGGAGTAGATCAGGATGGTTTTCCTATTCGCTATGGAAAAACCAGCCAGGACGTTCTTTTGCCTGCTTTCTTCGCGGCTTATACCGGGCAGGATGTGAACAGGGTAAATCTGGATGCCTTCAGAGATATTCCTATTCCAAACTGGAATCTGAAGTATACCGGACTTATGCGAAATAAATGGTTCAAAAAGAAGTTTAAAAGATTCTCACTAAGTCATGGCTATAGGGCAGCCTATAGTATTAATTCGTTCCAAACAAATTTGGAAAGGCAAAATGGGGTAATTAATCCGGAAAATGAGGATTTTTTATCCGAGAATATTATAAATAATGTGGTGCTTACGGATCAGTTTAATCCTTTAATGCGTGTCGACTTTGAAATGAAGAATTCACTGAGTGTATTGGCCGAGGTAAGAACAGACAGGGCACTCTCATTAAGTTTCGACAACAACTTACTCACAGAAATTAATGGCAAGGAATACACCCTGGGCCTTGGGTATAGATTTAAGGATGTTAAATTCGTCACCAACATTGGTGGGGAAAAACAACGGCTAAAAGGAGATCTTAATCTTAAAGCAGATATTACGTTAAGAGATAATATTACGATCATTAGAAATTTGGACCTGGATAACAACCAAATTACTTCCGGACAAAATCTATTATCCTTAAAATTTACAGCGGATTATGCACTAAGTAAAAGTCTAAATGCGCTCTTCTTTTATGATCATTCATTTTCTCAGTTTGCCGTGTCTACAGCATTTCCGCAGACTACTATCAATACAGGGTTTACCCTTCGATATAATTTCGGAAACTAATCATAGTTCCAACATTTGGTTAGTTCATTTGCCTTCTCAAAAAGCAATGATATTTTAAGTTGTCAGATCTCGTATTTCAATGCAGGTAGAATTCCTGGATACTTTTTTGAAAACCTTGGTATAATCCGCTACATTTGCGAGCATACTAAAAAATTAGAAAATGAATATACCATCGGAATTAAAATATACAAAGGACCACGAATGGGTGCGTATAGAAGGTGATGTCGCAACTGTAGGAATTACAGATTTTGCACAGGGCGAGTTAGGAGATATTGTCTATGTTGAAGTGGAGGCACTCGATGAATCGCTCGATAAAGAAGAGGTCTTTGGAACAGTGGAAGCTGTAAAAACAGTGTCCGATCTTTTCCTGCCACTTAGTGGTGAAATTGTAGCGTTCAATGAGTCTTTGGAGGACGAACCCGAAAAAGTTAATTCTGATCCTTATGGGGAAGGGTGGATGATAAAGATAAAGCTTAGTGACACATCAGAGATTGAGGGTCTAATGACCGATGCCGATTACAAGGAATTAATAGGTGCTTCATAATTACAAGTATTTAGTTAGCTTTTCTTTTTGGATAGTGTTGATCACTATCCTTAGCTTGATGTCTTTTTCAGATGATACTTCAATTTCATTGATCAGGATTCCTTATTCCGATAAGGTGGTTCATTTCTTCTTTTATTTTACTGCGAGTGTATTGGGATGTCTTGTTGGCCGCGAACAAACATCGGGGAAAATGAAGCGTTCAAAGGTGATTATAATTACAGTTTCGGGCCTAATTATTTATGGTACAATTATTGAAGTAATTCAGAGTAATTTTACCACTTATAGAAGTGGAGAAGCTATGGATATTTTGGCCAATAGCTTAGGGGCTATAGTAGGCTCTCTGTTTATTAAAATCCTGTTTTCTAAAAAGTCGCAGTTAAAATGGAAAAATTAATTGCAGTTTTAATAAATTAATAGTTAAATTAGCGAACATTAAATTCATTTATTATGGAATTGAAAAAGAATCCGAAAGCCGATTTAAGAAAAAATAGTGGACTCTATTTTGTTGCAGGTTTGGCCTTGGTAATGGCACTTGTATGGGGTGCTTTTGAATGGAAAACATACGAAAAGACTAGCGATTATGATATTTCTTTGAATGTTGAAGATATGCTGGATGAGGAAGTTCCTATGACAGAGCAAATCAAAACACCACCACCACCACCACCACCTGCTGCCCCTGAGGTAATTGAGGTTGTGGAAGATGAAGAAGAAGTAGAAGAGACTGTTATAGAATCTACAGAAACAAGTCAGGAGGAAGAAGTCATTGAAGTAGATGATGTTGAGGTTATGGATGATGATTTAGATGTGGATGTACCTTTTGCAGTGATTGAAGATGTACCTGTTTTTCCAGGTTGTGAAGGCGCAAAGGACAAAAGAGCATGCTTTAATGAAATGATTCAAAAACACATCGTAAAGAATTTCCGTTATCCTGAAATTGCCCAGGAAATGGGGGTGCAAGGACGAGTAAATGTAATGTTCACTATTCAAAAAGATGGATCTATTGGAAACATTAGATATCGTGGTCCTGATAAGAACCTTGAAGCTGAGGCATTGCGTATTATAGAAAAGTTGCCGAGAATGACTCCCGGTAAACAAAGAGGTAGAGCAGTACGGGTACCATTTAGTATTCCAATTACCTTTAAACTGCAGTAAGAAATTTATTTTTTATTTATATAAAAAAACCCTGACGCAAACGTCAGGGTTTTTTTGGTTGAGTTGTTGAATTAAATAAGTGAGTGAAGTTCTACATCTGCCTTAATATGAGCAGAATAGTATCAATAAACGGACCTTATTTTTTAGATAAACTAGTGTAAAAAGTAGCTCGAATTGCATCGGGTTTAATAAACCCGCCGCCGTAAGCAGTATCATACGATGCGGTAATGCTGGCATCGGCTTTAACTTCTTCAAGAGATGCTCCTTCAGAGATTGCAGTTTTTACCTTGGCCATAATATCTTCAAGCATGGCCAGATACGTTTGCAACTCCTTATTGTTAGAAGGCCTGCCATGACCGGGAATAATAACTGTATCATCATTAATGACCATCAATGCTTTCTTATGTGTTTCAATTAATCCTTCTACACTACCACCACTGCTGAGGTCTATATACGGATAGCCCCCAGAAAAATAGGTATCTCCCATATGCATCACGTTATTAGACAGGAAATAAACCAGGGCATCACCATCGGTATGTGCATGGTGTTCATGAAATGCCATGATGGTCTCATCGCCTTCGAAGAAGGTGATGTCGTTAGAGAAAGTTACTTCAGGCAACATTGCTTGGTAGAAAGATGCCGTAATTTTTTGCTCTTCCAACTTTTGTTTTTCTCTCTCCATAACCCGCTTTCGAACATTATCGTGGGCTACGATCGTTGTTTCAGCGTTATTAAAACTGGCATTGCCACCCGTATGGTCCCCATGCATATGGGTGTTGAATAAGAAACCAATAGGTTTTGTACTCAATGTGGCTATAGCAGCTTTGATTTTTTCGTTCAATCGATCAAACTGGTCATCGATCATAAAAACGTATTCTTTACCCACGTATATTCCAATATTTCCACCCTGCCCGGTTAACATATATACATCATTGGAAACCGTGTCGATATGTATAACCACTTCGTTACCTTGAGCATGTACGCCAAGAGCTCCAAAAAAGAAATAAAATATGATGGAGAAATGTGATAGGTTTTTCATTTGGATTAGTTTTTTGAGCGTTGTTCTTTAATGTTTTTTAAAGATAACATAAAGAATCCCAATTCGTTGCAAGAATATACTAAGGACTGTATCTTTGCCACCTCATAAATAAATAGATGAAGACAGCGGTAGGTGCAGCAAATAGGAGTTCTTTTTCCATGATTTTTGCTGACTTTAAGGAAATTACAAAGGCTAGGCTGGCTATTAGTGTAGTATTCTCATCTATTGCCGGGTATTTGCTTGGTGCCTACGAGATAGAAGTAATCCCCTTGCTGTTGTTGGGATTTGGCGGGTATTGCCTTGTTGGAGCTTCTAATGCCTTTAATCAGGTTATAGAGAAAGATCTGGATGCATTAATGAATCGAACCCGGAACCGTCCCATACCAGCGGGTAGGATGACCACAAAAACCGCTCTGACCATAGCAATAATTATGACCCTTTTAGGAGTGGTTGTTTTGTACATTCTTAATCCAAAAACTGCTATGTTTGGTGCTATCTCTGTATTTCTTTATACCAGTGTTTACACGCCACTGAAAACAAAAACACCTCTGGCCGTTTTTATTGGTGCTTTTCCGGGAGCTATTCCTTTTATGTTGGGATGGGTGGCCGCTACAAACGATTTTGGCATAGAACCTGGAACCTTGTTTATGATCCAGTTTTTTTGGCAGTTTCCACATTTCTGGGCATTAGCATGGATGTTAGATGAGGATTATAAAAGGGGGGGGTTTAAGATGCTGCCCACTGGCAAAAAAGATAAGGGGACGATAATACAAATAATTATGTACACGATCTGGATGCTGGTTATCTCCGTAATTCCTGTTTTTGGGATTACTGGAAGATTACACCTGTCTGTACCTGCTGCAATATTAGTTTTCCTAATGGGACTTGGGATGCTACTATTTGCTTTTAAATTATTTGAAAAAGGTGATAATAATTCTGCCAAGAGATTAATGCTGGCGAGTGTGAGCTATATTAGCTTAATGCAGATCGTCTATGTCGCAGATAAATTTATATAATAAGAAATGGATCTTACTCAGGGAACACAAGAAGAAAAGAATGCTAGGGCAAAAAAGATGATGCTGTGGTTTGGTATCATTAGTTTGTTAATGGGGTTCGCAGGATGGACAAGCGCCTTTATAGTAAGCAGCTCCAGGGAAGATTGGCTTGTAGATTTTAAATTACCTTCAGCTTTCTATTACAGTACGGCCGTTATAATTATGAGTAGCCTTACCTACATAATGGCCAAAAGAGCCCTGCTAAAGAATGCACAAAAAGCAAGTACTCGTTGGTTATATGCCACCTTGTTTTTGGGGATTGCATTTATGATCTTGCAATTCAGAGGTTTTTCAGAAATTATTTCCATGGGCTACTATTTTACAGGGCCCACAAGTAATATCACGATGTCGTATATTTTCCTGATTGCTGCAGTTCATGTGGCACATGTTGGGGCCGGGCTCATCTCATTACTGGTAGTATTGTATAATCAAATTAAAAAGAAATATACTCCGGAAAATCTTTTGGGAATGGAATTAGGAGCTACATTTTGGCATTTTATAGATATATTATGGGTCTATCTTATGCTATTTTTCTATTTCTTTCAATAATCTATAGAAATAAAGTTCGTTTAGAATTCTTGAATCGCTTTTCTATAATCGAAAAAAATGTAAATTTGCTAAAATTGTATTAACACTATCAATAATATATGGATTCTACGGTAACATCGGGTGCAGAAGAAAATGTGTGGGGCGGAGGAAACCAACCATTAGGTGCTAGTTATGGCAAGCTAATGATGTGGTTCTTCATAGTTTCGGATGCTTTAACATTTTCAGGTTTTTTGGCCGCATATGGTTTTTCGAGATTTAAGTTTATAGAAACCTGGCCAATAGCCGATCAGGTGTTTACTCACGTACCTTTTATACATGGAAATTTCCCCATGTATTATGTTGCTTTTATGACCTTTGTTCTGATTATGTCCTCTGTGACCATGGTGCTTGCTGTAGACGCTGGTCATAAGATGATGAAGAATAAGGTTATCATATATATGTTCCTTACCATCATAGGTGGAGCCATCTTTGTTGGTTCTCAGGCGTGGGAATGGGCGACCTTCATAAAAGGAGACTATGGCGCTATAGAAACAAAAGGCGGTAGAATTTTACAATTTGTAAAAGCCGATACTGGAGAACGTGCTGCATTGGCCGATTTCTCAAAGACAATCCCAGGGGAAAGAGTAGCCCAGCAGAGTAAAGATGGCGTTTGGTTTTACGAGGAGGCAAGTTTACCAAGTTATTCCTTAAATGAAGTAACGGAAGGATTTATGGCCAATCCTAATATCTTGATCCGCACGGAGGTGATTAATGAAGATGGAGAGAAAACCTTACTAACAAGAGAAGAATCCTTAGCGAAAATTAAAGATGGTAAATTAGTCGTAGAAGGTGCCAACCTGGTGCGAAATGAATATGGAAGTCGACTTTTTGCCGATTTCTTCTTTTTTATTACAGGATTCCATGGGTTTCACGTTTTTTCGGGAGTGGTCATCAATATTATAATATTTTTTAATATCATATTAGGGACCTACGAAAAAAGAGGCCATTATGAAATGGTCGAAAAAGTGGGGCTTTACTGGCACTTTGTGGATTTGGTATGGGTATTTGTATTTACCTTCTTTTACCTGGTATAAATAAGAATAAATTTTAGTTGAATAAATAGCAACCTATGTCACACGAACATAAATTAGAAATTTTCAGAGGACTGTTAAAGTTCAAATCCAATACCCAGAAAATTTGGGGGGTCTTAATCTTTTTATCAATTGTTACCACGGTAGAAGTTGCTTTGGGGATCACTAAGCCACATGTATTCGTTGCCAATACCTTTATTGGAATGAAATTGTTAAACTGGATCTTTATTATTCTTACCTTGGTAAAGGCCTATTATATTGCGTGGGACTTTATGCACTTGCGAGATGAGAAAAGTTCTTTGCGAAGAGCAATTGTATGGACGCCTATCTTTTTGGTGTGTTATCTTATTTTTATTCTCCTGTTTGAAGCGGATTATATTTATAACGTCTTTAAGGACGGATATGTAACCTGGAATTTCTAACATGGAATTAACATCAAAAAAGACGGTATAACAACCGTCTTTTTTATTTTTGTAACTCTTTTATAAGGCTATGAAAAAGACCTTTGTGCTGATAGTTTTATTTGTGCTTCCTCTGGTGGCTTATTTGTTTTTTGCATCGGGTGTAAATAATTTTGGAAAACTTCCCACTTTAACTGAAAGCATTGAGGACATAAGCGGATTGGATAGTACCATTACCCTGCAAGATAAAATCACCATTCTGGGATTTTTAGGAAAAGATGCGGATCTTAAAAAGGGAAATGCATTTAATCTCAACCAAAAGATCTACAAACCTTTTTACGAGTTCAACGACTTCCAAATGGTAATGGTAATGCCAGAAGGCACCAATGCTGTAGTGGAAGAGATAAAAATGGAATTGGGAAACCTTACAGACATCAGGAATTGGAGATTTTTGTATGCGAATGACGAGGCTATCCAGCAGTTATTCAATGCGCTTAAGACCGATATTTTATTGGATGAAAATTTGGGAACACCTTATGTCTTTATTATAGACAAAGACAGGAATCTGAGGGGGCGGACAGATGACGAAGAAGAAGGCACAAAGTTTGGGTTTAATACCAATTCTGTTGCAGAGTTAAATAACAAAATGGAAGATGATGTAAAGATCATTCTGGCAGAATACAGGTTGGCTTTAAAAAAGAATAACGCACGGCGCAATAACTAATGAAGAACAAGTATACATATGTTTGGGTGTCTTTGGTCATTTTGGTCTTTGGGATCATTTTTGTGCCAAAAATAGTAGATAGAATAGTTGGGGGCACTGTTGTTGAAAACACCCGGATTAATAGAGCCGAGGAAGCTCAGAATCCTTTAGAATATCTAACCTATAACGGTAAAAAAAGAAAAGTGCCTTCCTTTAGCTTTCTAAATCAGGATAGCCTGATGATCAGTAATGAAGATTATCTGGGGAAGGTATATGTAGTGGAGTTTTTCTTTACTACCTGCCCTACAATATGCCCAGTGATGAACAAAAATTTAGTGCAACTTCAGAATGAATTCCGGGAATTCGACAACTTTGGTGTAGCTTCTTTTTCTATTAATCCTGAGTATGACACCCCTATGGTTTTAAAGCAATATGCTGAGAAATATGGAATAACAGATTTGGACTGGAATCTTATGACGGGAGATCAGGAAAAGATATACGACCTGGCTAATGTTGGGTTTAATATTTTTGCTGCGAGTTCCCCGGAGGTACCCGGTGGATTTGAGCACTCCGGACTTTTTGCCCTGGTGGATAAGAACGGTTTTTTACGTTCAAGGAAAGATTCGTTTGGTAACCCTCTTATTTATTACCGAGGAACCGTTTCGGAGAAGCAAGGTAGAAATAGTGACGGTGAAGAAGAGCAGATTAGTATTTTAAAAGAAGATATCAAAAAATTATTGCTAGAGTAATATGGACGGTGGTGCATTGAAAGAAAAGCGATTTAACAGGGGAATTACAGCAGTTTCTATTATAATTCCTGTGGTAGTTGCCTTATTGTTCAGAGTTAGGATTCCAAATGTAGAGCCCCTTAGTTTTTTGCCACCTATATATGCCACAATAAATGGGATTACCGCGGTATTATTGATCATTGCTGTTTGGGCGATTAAAAATGGGAGACGCCTGTTGCATCAGCGTATCATGACCACTTGCATTGCTCTTTCTTTGGTGTTTCTTGTGATGTATGTTGCATATCATATGACCTCAGATTCCACATCATTTGGAGGAGAAGGATTTGTAAAGTACTTCTATTATTGTATTTTAATAACCCATATATTTTTGTCGATAGCAATTATTCCATTGGTGCTGCTCACCTTCGCTAAGGCCTATGTGCAAAACTTTGAGCGTCACAAGAAGTTGGCTAAAATCACCTTTCCCATTTGGTTATATGTAGCCATTACAGGGGTAGTGGTCTACCTAATGATATCTCCCTATTATGTGCACTAATTTAGAAGATAAATAACCCTTTCAGAATGAAAAATAGACATTTAAAATATTTCATTCCATTGTTGCTGGCAGTTCTATTACTTCCAGTAACAACAGAAGCCCAATGTGCTATGTGTAGGGCGGTTTTAGAAAGTGAAGAAAATGTATCGGTAGCAGAAGGCATCAATAATGGCATTGTTTATTTAATGGCTGTTCCGTATATATTAATGGGAGCGCTTATCTTTATTATCTATAGAAAAGTACGATCGTAAGACAGACACTTCAATTTTAACATACTTTTTAGACTATTAAATGTAACAATTAAGGGCTATTTGAGTCTATATAGTGTTATACACTATGTAGGCGTTATATACCAACCCAATGTTCGATCTGGAAAGATGGCAAGAAATTTTCGATACCATCCGTAAAAATAAATTACGGACGTTTCTTACCGGGCTATCTGTAGCCTCCGGGATATTTATTCTGGTTATCCTTTTAGGTTTTGGGCAAGGCATACAAAATGGCGTTGCCTACGAATTTGAAGAAGATGCCTCAACAAGTGTATGGGTATGGCCTGGCGTAACTACCAAAGAGTTTAAAGGCCTTAATCCTGGAAGATCAATACAACTTCGGAATGAAAACTTTGACAATTCAGCTACCTTATTTAAAGAATCTATAGAGTATAAATCCCCAAGGGTATTTGTGCGAAGTGGAATTATAAACTATGGTAAGGAATCATTAGCCTATGGAATTCAGGGAATTTCGGGAGATTTTCAATTTATTGAAAATGCCAAAATGCTAGAGGGTAGGTTTATTAACTTGTCAGATGAAGCTTCAACTGCAAAGGTAGCAATTATTGGAAATAAGATTCGAAAAGATGTCTTTCAGGATGTAGTGACACCCATAGGGGAATTAATTACTATTTCTGGGATACCATTTAAAATAGTTGGGGTGTACAGCGAAAATAAAGATCGAGAAGAGGAACGTATTTATATTCCCATTAGTACAGCACAAAATATTTTTAATGGGGGAGACAGGCTCAATAATATGAGTTTTACATTACGACCCGTCGAAAATTTTAATGAGGCGGTAGACCAATCCATTGCATTCAAAGAAAATTTGCGTGGGTATCTTCAGAAAGCACACACCGTTGCACCAGATGATACCAGTGCTATCCGGGTATGGAGTGCCTTGGAAGAGGCTAAACGATACTTTAGTCTTATCGGGAATATTAAATTCTTCTTTTGGTTTGTAGGTATCTGTACGATCATAGCAGGAATCGTTGGGGTAAGCAATATAATGCTCATTGTTGTAAAAGAACGCACCCGGGAAATAGGGATACGTAAAGCTTTAGGGGCAAAGCCGTGGTCTATCATCGGAATGATCCTCCATGAAGCCATCTTTGTAACCACTATCTCAGGATTTACGGGTCTTATTTTTAGTATGGGCCTCTTAGAGATTGTAGGGCCGTATGTGGAAGTAGATTATGTGCTAAATCCATCGGTGAATTTTAATGTGGCGTTATCGACCGTATTCTTGCTGATTCTGGCCGGTACTGTTGCAGGTTTTTTTCCTGCTTGGCGAGCTGTTAGGGTGCACACTATAGAAGCACTGCGAGATGAATAACAACGGGGACAAATTTTACTATGTTTAATAGAGATCGTTGGAAAGAGATTATAGACGTACTAACCACTAACTGGTTTAGGACGGTGCTTACTGCTTTTGGGGTCTTTTGGGGTATATTAATCCTAATAATTTTGTTGGCGGCAGGGAAAGGCCTGGAAAATGGCGTTAAGGCAGATTTTGGAGACGTAGCTACGAATACTATGTTTATGTGGACGCGAAACACAACAAAAGCTCATATGGGGTTACCTATTGGAAGAAGATTTAATTTTAAGACCGAAGATGTTCAGACGCTCCGGCAAAATTTTCCACAACTAAAATATATCTCTCCAAGAAATCAACTGGGTGGCTTTGGAGGTAATAATAATGTAGTAAAGGGTATTAAAACAGGGGCTTATAATGTGTATGGGGACTACCCGGAGATCATTAAACAAGAACCCATGACAATTACTTTGGGAAGGTTCCTTAACCAAAATGACATCAATGAAAACCGAAAAATAGCAGTAATTGGGGCCGGTGTTAAAGATGAATTATATGAGCAAGGCGAAGAAATACTAGGGTCCTATATAAAAATCCAAGGTGTAAATTTTATGGTGATAGGCACGTACAAAAAGAACAATAATGGCGATGGAGAAGAAGGACAAAAGCAGATATATGTACCATTTACAGCATTCTCCCAGGCCTTTAACAGGGGTAATAATGTAGGATGGATGGCAATTACTGCCGAAGACGGCACCTCTATTTCAGATTTAAAAGAGGGTATTGTTAATGAATTGAAAACAATACACAAAGTACATCCGGAAGATGCCAGGGCTGTTGGGTACTTCGATCTGTACGAACAATACAGTAGAGTAGAAAGTCTCTTTGGCGCCATGAGTTTTATTGCCTATTTCGTTGGTATTTTAGTGCTCATATCGGGCATCATTGGGGTTAGTAATATTATGTTGATCGTAGTTAAGGAGCGAACAAAAGAGATAGGTATACGCCGTGCATTGGGTGAGAAACCCTGGTCTATCAAAAAGCAGATCCTGATGGAGTCTATTTTCTTGACGATTATATCGGGAATGACCGGAATTGTTTTTGGGGCACTTTTTATTTACGGGGTAAATGCCCTCTTAGATGCAAATGGTCCGGTAGATATGTTTATGAATCCCAGTGTCAGCCTTGGGGTTGTTTCGTCGGCATTAGTAATTCTTATTGTATCTGGTCTTCTGGCCGGATTTATACCCGCTCAGAGTGCAATTAAAGTAAAACCTATAGACGCCTTACGAACAGAATAAACGAACTAGTTATAAAAAAATAAATCAATAAAATAGAAAATCAGGAAAATGAAAAAATCAGTAACGATACTTATACTGTTCATTATTGTAGTGGCTTTTGGAGGAGCTATGTACTATCTGTATCAAAAAAATGCGGAAGATCCCATCGTTTATGAAACAGAACAGGCTTCTAAGCGTACGATCATTAAAAAAACGGTCGCAACGGGAAGCATTCTGCCATTAGAGGAAGTACTTATAAAGCCAAATATTTCGGGAGTCATCCAGGAAATTTATGTAGAAGGGGGCGATTATGTAAATTCTGGCGACCTCATCGCCAAGATCAAAGTAGTACCTAACCTGAACGCGTTGAACGATGCCAGGAATGGCATTGAGGATGCAAAAATTACGCTCGAAGATCAACGAAGAAATTATGCCCGACAGAGCGAATTGTTTAGCAAAGGAGTGGTGTCTAAAGTGGATTTGGAGCGGGCCCAGGTAACTTACGACCAGGCCAAACAATCCTATTCTGCAGCGAACAAGCGCTATGACATCGTACAGACTGGGACCACCAAAGGATTTGGCAATGCGGCGAATACCCTGATCAGGGCAACTGTTAGCGGGATGATACTAGAAGTTCCAGTGGAAGTTGGCAACCAGGTCATTGAGAGCAACAACTTTAATGAGGGTACTACGATAGCAGCAATTGCAGATGTGAATAAAATGATCTTCGAAGGCAAAGTGGACGAATCGGAAGTTGGTAAGATAAAAGAAAATTTACCTCTAGAAATTACGGTAGGGGCCATAGAAAACAAGGTATTTAATGCCGTGTTAGACTATATTGCTCCTAAGGGAAAGGCCGAAAATGGGGCTATTCAGTTCGAAATTAAAGGGACGCTCAATAAAGGAGATACGGTTTTTATCCGAGCCGGACTAAGTGCAAATGCCTCTATAATTTTGGCACGTGCAGATAGTGTGGTGGCCATCAAAGAGGCACTGGTACAGTTTGATCCCGAAACCAAAAAGCCATTTGTCGAAATCGCAACCGGAGATCAACAATTTGAAAGAAAAGATTTGGAGTTGGGAATTAGCGATGGTATTTATGTAGAAGTACAGTCAGGGCTCTCTATTGAAGACAAAATTAAGGTCTGGAACGCTATTAAGTCCGAACAATTCGGTAGCTAAGGTATTTTAACATAATTTTTCATTTAATATTTGTAACAAATTAACAACTTGCTAGTCCTATTGTAGGGCGAACTACTAAGTAACTTAAAAACACTGACCATGATCGAAATTAAAGATCTTCACAAATCATATAAAATGGGGAGCAATACCCTCCACGTTCTTAAAGGGATTAATTTTTCTGTGAAAGAAGGAGAACTCGTTGCCATTATGGGGTCATCCGGATCTGGTAAATCCACCTTGCTGAATATACTTGGTATGTTAGATGTTGCCGATGAAGGTGAGTATATTTTAGACGGGATACCCATCAAAAATCTAAATGAGACAAAAGCTGCGAACTATCGCAATAAGTTTTTAGGATTTATTTTTCAATCGTTTAATCTTATCAATTATAAAACGGCTCTTGAGAATGTGGCTTTACCCCTCTATTATCAAAGGATGCCGCGCAAGGAGCGACAGGCAAAAGCATTGAATTACCTTGAGCAAGTAGGCTTAAAGGAATGGTCACATCACCTTCCCAGTGAACTTTCAGGTGGTCAGAAGCAACGGGTAGCCGTTGCACGGGCAATGGTAGCAGAACCAAAAGTATTGCTGGCTGATGAGCTCACCGGTGCTTTGGATAGTACCACCTCCTATGAAGTGATGGACCTAATCCAGAAGATCAACGACCAGGGTAATACTATTTTGGTTGTAACCCACGAAGACGATATTGCGCATATGTGCAAACGAATTGTTTACCTGAAGGATGGGGTAATAATTAAAGACGAAAAAGTGAAACAAGTTAGAGCCCAGGAATATGTTTAGAAGGGATATTTGGCAGGAAATATTTCTAACGATTCGCAAGAATAAACTTCGGACTATTCTTTCAGGATTTACGGTTTCTTTGGGGATCCTGATCTTTGTGGGCTTAGTGGGTATGACGAATGGCCTTCAAAATACTTTTGAATACTTCTTCTCTCAAGATGCTACCAATGTACTTTATGTTTTTCCAGGCAGAACTTCTATTCCTTATAAAGGATATAAATCTCTGCGACGAATCGAATTTGAGAATAGTGATATAGCCGATATCAAAAAAGATTTCCCAATGTTTATGGAATATATTTCTCCAAGGATTTTCAGAAGTGCTTTGGTGAAATACAAGGAAGAATCTAATAATTATACAACCATTGGGGTAGACTGGGGCCAACAGTTTGCCGAAAAGACGATCATGATGAAAGGTCGGTATATTAATCAGGAGGATGTTAAGAATAGGGCAAAGCATGCCGTAATTGGGAGGCTCGTGGAGCAAGACTTATTTGGGACTAAGAACTCCATGGGCAAATACATAGATGTGGGTGGCAGTGTATATAAGGTAGTAGGAGTTTTTCAGGACGATGGTGGTGACAATGAGGAAAGACAACTTTATATTCCGTACACTACCCGCCAGCTAGTAGAAAAGAATACAGACAAAATAGATCAGATCGTTATCGGTTTTAAAGAAGAATTGGGCTATACCGGTGCTATGGCCTTTGAACGTAACTTGACCAAGTATTTAAAAGACAAAAAATTTATTAGTCCTGATGATGAAAACGGATTTTTTGTACGAAACGTGGCAGATCAGTTGAAACAAAACCAGGACTTTGCAGGGGTACTGGCAATCATCGCAGCACTTGTTGCCTTCGGAACCATAATTGCTGGTATTATTGGGATTAGCAATATAATGGTCTATGTAGTGAAAGAACGAACCAAGGAAATTGGAATTCGTAAGGCCATTGGTGCAACGCCACGAGCCGTTATTTCAACCATTCTTCTAGAGTCCATTTTTATTACCACAATTTCCGGCTTTTTAGGAATGCTTATTGGCATGGGTCTTTTGAGTACCCTCGGAGATAAGTTAATGGATGATTATTTTATATTAAATCCGGGTATCGGAACGGGGCTTGCCATATCTGCTACGCTTGTATTGATTCTTTTTGGAAGCATTGCCGGCTATGTTCCTGCCAAGAGGGCAGCCAAAATAAAACCGATTGAAGCACTAAAAGACGAATAATATGCGATTTTTATTTGATAAAAATACCTGGCAAGAGATTTTCGGTTCAATTGGAAAGAATAAAACTCGGACTATCATTACGGTGATAGGAGTATTGTGGGGAATCTTTATCTACATTGTCTTAGCAGGAGCTTCCAAAGGCCTGGATAATGGATTTGAACGAAATTTTGAGACGGTTGCGAAGAACAGTATATGGACGTGGTCACAATCTACCAGCATGCCGTATGCCGGATATAAAACTGGCCGAAGATTGAATATTAAAGTAGGAGATGCCACTACTTTAGCGAATCGTATTCCGGAAATAGAGTATATTTCCCCGGTTAACACCAAGGGGGTATTTGGGGGGCAAGCGGCTAACGGTGTACGCGGAATAAAGTCAAATAGTTATCCGGTTTATGGCTACTTTCCTGTTATTGCTAAAATGGCTACCCAGAAAATTTATGACAATGGTCGTTTTATTAATGAAGATGATATTAAGCAATCGAGGAAAACATGTGTAATTGGCGAAAGAACACAGCAAGAACTATTTGATGAAGACGAGGATCCCATAGGTGCTTATATCCGAATAGATGGCATTTATTTTCAGGTTGTTGGGGTTCATAAATTTACCCAAACAACACCATTTGGAACAGATGGCGATATCTATATTCCTTTTAGTACGTTCAAAAGACTTTATAATACAGGAGAAAATGCTCAATACTTTACAATAGCTGCCTATGATGATGCCGATGTAGTGCAGGTAGAAAAAGACATTAAGTCAGTATTAAAAATCATACATAAAGTTCACCCGGATGATGAGCGAGCTTTTGGCGCCTTCAATTTAGGTGAGATTTTTAATAAGATTATGGGATTTGCGAACGGACTTACTTTTGTCTCGCTCATTGTGGGCTTAGCTACTATTTTAGCTGGCGTCATTGGAATTGGTAATATTCTATTGATCTCCGTAAAAGAACGGACCAAAGAATTGGGGATACGAAGGGCTTTAGGCGCTACGCCAAAAGAAGTTAGATCACTCATTATCCTGGAATCGGTATTTCTGACAATGATCGCAGGAATAATTGGGATCATTATGGGTGCCGGCGTTTTGAGTTTAATAAACAAGTTAACACAGGATACAGATTTTCCATACACCAACCCAACCGTACCTATCCCCTTGGTAATTGGGGCCTTATTGGTCATGGTGATATTAGGCACTTTGATTGGTCTTATCCCTGCACAACGCGCGGTAAGTATTAAACCTATAGACGCATTACGAGAAGAATAACAACTTAACACCATAAATAATTAACTCAATCTAAGAAGATGAACAAAATTGTAAAATATTCGTTACTAGTAATCCTTGTATTAGGAGCTTTATGGGCTGCTGCTTTCTTTATTAAATCCAATAGTAAAGGAGCTATAACCTATGATACAAAGAAGCCATTCATTTCTAGCATAGAAAAGAAAACAGTGGCTACAGGGAAAGTGATTCCTGAGGATGAAATTGAAATAAAACCACAGATATCAGGTATTATTGATAAGATCTTCATGGAAGAAGGAGATCCGGTAAAGGCGGGAGATCTCATAGCGGTTATCAAAGTGGTTCCTAATGAACAGGCATTAAATTCTGCTAGTGGCAGGGTTCGTAATGCAGAAGTGGCCCTGAATAATACAAAAATTGAGTACGATAGAAATAAGACGCTTTTTGATAAAGGGGTTATTTCTAGTCAGGATTTCAATAATCTCAAATTACAATACGACCGTGCTGTGTTGGAATTAGAAAATGCTAAGGCCGACTATCGGATTATCCGTTTAGGATCGGCAGGTGGTTCTTCCAGTGCTAATACGAATATCAGGGCTACTGTGGATGGTACTATTTTAGAGATACCCGTAGAAGTAGGTGATCAGGTTATTCAAAGTAACAATTTCAATGATGGTACTACTATTGCCACCATTGCCGACTTGGGGAAGATGATCTTTGAAGGGAAAGTGGATGAAGGAGAAGTAGCGAAATTAAAAATAGGAATGCCCTTGGAAATTAGCTTGGGTGCAATAGAAAATCAGAAATTCGATGCAAAACTAAAGTTTATCGCACCAAAAGGATTAGAAGAAGCTGGGGCTGTTCAGTTTAAGATCGAAGGAGACGTAGCAGTAAACGATTCAATATTTATCCGGGCAGGATATAGCGCTAATGCTTCACTTACTCTAGAAAAAAAGGATAGTATTTTGGTAATACCGGAAGCGTTGTTACAATTTGATAATGAGACAGATAAACCGTATGTGGAGATCTCTGTAGGGGATCAACAATTTGAACGTAAAGATGTGGAAATTGGAATTTCGGATGGTGTTAATATAGAAATCCTTTCTGGAATTACAGAAGAAGATGAAGTTAAGATCTGGAATAAAACCGAACCAATTAAGAAAGGGGAAGAGGAAGAGGAAGCCGATGCTTAAAAAGTGAAAGGCTACTGAAACAAATAAGCAATCAAAAAACAATACAATGAAATTTAAAATGCTATTTATAATCTTGCTCTTAGGTGTGGGAGTTGTTTCCGCTCAAATGAGGAAGTGGACACTGGAAGAATGTGTGCTCTATGCGGTTGAAAACAACCTTACTATAGAACAGTTTGAACTGGATCTGCAGAATGCCCAGATAGATAAATCGGATGCATTGGGGAATTTGTTGCCTCGCTTAAATGCTCAGATGAGCACCTCCGCCAGTACAGGTCTTATTTTAGACCCGACAACCAATGGGTTTGTTACCGGAACCATTTTTTCGGCAAGCAATAGTGTTACTTCCAGCATGAACCTCTTTGATGGGATGCGAAATGTGCATAATGTAAACAGAGCTAAATTAAGTGCCCTGGCTAGTCAATACCGATTAAATGATCTGGTAGATGATATCCGACTAAATGTTGCCAACTCCTATCTGCAGGTGTTGTCTAATAAAGAGGCATTAAAAGTATCTCGTGCACAATATGAAGTCACCGAACAAGACCTGAAAAGAACAAAGGAATTGGTAGAATCTGGTGTGGTACCAAGAGGTGACCTCCTAGAAATTGAAGCTACCGCCGCGAATCAGGAACAACAAATAGTAAATGGTGAAAATGCCGTGTTGATTTCCAGAATTACGCTGGCTCAATTATTGCAAATTACCGATTATGTTAATTTTGATATAGCGGATGAAGATTTTGATGTACCGCCATCCGATATTCTAAACTATTCTCCTAAAGTGATTTTTGATAAAGCACTTACCTTCAGGAATGATATTAAATTTTCTGAAACTGGCGTTAAATTAGCAGAAAAGGATCTTCAGATTTCTAAAGGAGCAATATTTCCAACCTTAGGAGCATTCTTTAATTACAATACCAGGTATTCAGACCAAACACGCGACCCGTTTACTGGAGAAAAGATAGGTTTCAAAGATCAGTTATGGATCAACGATGGTATTTCTTACGGAGCTCAATTAAGTATTCCAATCTTTAATGGGTTTAGTGTCCGTAATAGTATTAAACGATCACAAATTAGCTTAGATAAGGCCAGATTACAATTGGATCAGGACAAACTTAATTTGGAGAGCAATATCAACCAGGCCTATGTAGATGTGGAAAATTTTGCTAAATCGTACGAAGCATCCTTAAAGACATTGGAAGCAAGAAGATTAGCCTACGAATATACTAAAGAGCGCTTTGACGTTGGGTTAATGAACGCCTTCGATTTTAGTCAGGCACAGGCGCGCGTGGATAACGCAGAGGCGGAGGTAATTAGCAATAAGTACAATTATATCTTTAGGATTAAAGTATTGGAATTCTTTTTTGGTCTTCCTATTGTTTTAAACTAAACTATATTTGTGGCCAATATGGCCTTAATAGTAAACTTAGAAACTGCGACTACAAACTGTTCAGTAACTGTCGCCAGAGATGGAAAAACCGTCTCGGTAAGAGAACATAACAGTGCCTCGTATTCGCATTCAGAACAACTGCATAATTTTATAAAGGAAGCTTTGGAAGAGGCTTCCTTATCTTTTTCGGACCTAGATGCCATCGCCGTTAGTAAAGGACCAGGGTCATATACAGGATTAAGAATTGGGGTATCTGCGGCAAAAGGGCTATGTTTTGCTTTAGATCTTCCTTTAATTGCTACCTCAACACTATACTGTATGGCATTGCAAAAAAAGGTGGATTCGGGAATTATCATTCCCTTGTTAGATGCTCGCAGAATGGAGGTGTATGCCGCGGCGTTTGATGCAAATTATACTGAATTAACACCAACGAAGGCAGTCATCATTCAGGAAGATTCCTTTTTGGAATTTGCTGAACAAGGAAAGGTATTTTTGATTGGCAGTGGAGCTCAAAAATGCATAGACATCCTACAACATCCAAATTTTATTTTTGATCCTTCTGTAGTTCCTTCTGCAACTACAATGAGCCAACGCAGTTTTGAAAAATATCAATCCTCTGATTTTGAGAACGTTGCCTATTTTGAACCTTTGTATCTGAAGGACTTCATTTTACAACAGAAAAAAGCATAGTACACTTTTGCTGCTGACGGTATTTGTAATCTCAGCTACTGTAGATTAGGCCTTTTTATGCACATCCAGTTGTGGGAAAGGTATTTCGATTCCGGCTGCATCAAAGCGCTCCTTAGCTTCTTCTATTACCTGGAAGTGTGCCCCCCAAAAGTTGGGGTTTTCTGCCCAGAAACGCAATGTTAAGTTCACAGAGCTATCTGCCAATTCTCCAACATAAACCTCAGGAGCGGGGTCTTTTAGTATGGTATCTTTTTTACTGCAAATATCGAGAAGTATTTCTTTTGCTTTTTTGATATTGGAGCCGTAACTAATGCCAATGTCTATCTTATCTCTCCTGGTAGATTCGGCGTTATAGTTGATAATGTTATTATTGGAAAGTTGCCCGTTAGGCAAGATGGCCACCTGATTTCCAAATGTGTTTAGTTTGGTCGTAAATATGGTAATTTCTTTTACGGTACCGTCTACTCCCTGAGCGGATATAAAATCACCTACTTTAAAAGGTTTAAAAACAATTATAAGCACCCCTCCTGCAAAATTGGATAAGGATCCTTGAAGTGCTAAACCAACAGCCAAACCTGCAGCACCTACTAAAGCTACCAGTGAGGAAGATTTCACCCCTAATTGGGTAATGACCAAAACAAAGAGTAATAATCTGAGTCCTATTTTAATAAAACTTTCGAGAAACGTCTCAAGCGCCAGATCATAATCCTTTTTTAGGAAGAATTTATGTACCATACGATTAATAAACTTCACAATCCACCAGCCAACAACTAAAATGATCGTCGCTGTAATAAGATTAGGAAGAAAATCCATGATCCAGCTAATTCCTTCAGCTATATATTCTTTGTAAATGTCTATAGATTCCATAATAATTATTAAGGGTACAAATCAACGTAAAATATAGGAGCAAGTCAAGTGCATTTGAGGAACTTATTTTTTTATGATAAAATGGAATCTACATAAGATCCAACGCATCTTTTACACTTGTTACAGGAAGTTGGCATGCTCCTTTTAAACACACATAGATAAGCGTTTGATTGTCTTGTAACCTGCCCTCTAAAACAGGTAAGGAACTCTCCTGTTCTGTACCAGCTAAAATAGTGTTGGGGAGATATAACTTTCGGAAATCATTGGCAATATTAAGAAAGTTCGCCCCGGTAATAGCAATCTCATAAAAAGGAAAATTTATATAAAGGCCTGCATGCATCCAGTTTGCATAACTCGTCGGATTTTCTAGGATACCCGGAGACATGGAAGTAAACATAGCAAGTGCAGTTGCTTCGTAGCTTGTTGCAGGAAACAACTGAGATAATTTAAACAGGTTTAAAGCCATGATTGAATTAGAAGCCGGGATAACATTATCTGTTGTTTCCAAGGATCGTCTAACTACTACCTCCTCCGTATCTGAGGTAAAAAATAGTAATCCACTCTGGGTGTCTGTAAAATGTTGCAGGCAGTAATCCGAAAGTTCTTTTGCTTTGAATAGCCATGATTCCTGAAAAGTAACTTCATACAAGGCAATAAATGCCTGTATGATTGCTGCATAGTCTTCTAAAAAACCATTGATGGTACTCTTGCCGTTTTTGTGATTATGGAAGATGCTTCCGTCTTCTTTGAATAGGTTTTCAATAATAAAAGCAGCGTTTTTTATGGCTAGTTGCAGATATTCCTCGTCACCAAGATATCGATAGGCATCTAGTAAACCTGTCAACATAAGTCCGTTCCATGAGGTTAGAATTTTATCATCGAGTCGAGGTGGTGTGCGTTTCGCGCGATGCTTCTTAAGTATTTTTTTAGAGCGTTTTATACGCGTCTCCAGTTCCTGCAGTGAGATACTATGTTTTTGGGCCAGTTCCAAATCCGTAGCATCGCGAATGAGCACATAGGCTTCGTCTTCCCAATAGCCGTAACTGTTAATATTATAATAGTCTCCAAATAACGGAAAGTCCTCATTCAGCAATTCTTTTAAGTCGGCTTCTTTCCAGACATAATAGGCACCTTCTTTTAGGATACCGTGTTCGTCTAAGCTGTCTGCGTCTAAAGATGAATAAAAGGCAAAATCAGAAGTCATTAATTCCTGAGATACAAAGGCCACAGTTTCCTTAACCACTTTTTTATACAAAGGATTCCGGGTTGCCGCAAAGGCCTTGGCATACAAACTCACTAATTGGGCATTGTCATACAGCATTTTTTCGAAATGGGGAACATGCCATTTCGTGTCTACAGCGTATCGGGAAAACCCTCCTCCTATATGGTCGAAAATTCCTCCATAGGCCATCCTGGTAAGCGTTGTATTTACGTACTCAGTAATTTCACTGTCTTTATATAGGGTGGCATAATGCAATAAAAAATCCAGATTACCGGGCATCATAAACTTTGGGGCACGTTTATGACCTCCCAGAAACGTATCAAAGTATTGAGACCAGTTTTTTACGGCACCTTGTAATTCATCTTTAGTGATGATTTTTTCATTGTTGTTCGCCGCAACCAGATTCATAGATCGAAGGCCTGAAGCTAAATTAGTGGCGTAGTCTACTACTTTTTCGGGATCTGTTTTGTACAAAGTTGCCAATTGGTTCAAAACGTTTATCCAATCCGCTTTTTTAACATAGGTAGCACCCCAAAAAGGCCTGCCGTCTGGTAGGGCAATAATATTCAGGGGCCATCCACCACTGCCTGTCATCATTTGTAATGCATCCATATAGATATGATCAATATCGGGGCGTTCCTCTCTGTCGATCTTTATATTTACAAAGTTTGCGTTCATTACCTCGGCAACTTCTTCATCTTCAAAGCAATTATGTTCCATTACATGGCACCAATGGCAGGCGGCATATCCAATACTTATAAGGATCAGGGAATTGTCTTTCC
>CBDUCK010000009.1:0-25186 GCA_965365635.1 uncultured Muriicola sp. | reverse complement strand
AAAGTTCTTATTGAAAAATATCCGTCTATGCCATCCTTTAAAGTATCAGAAGATGTCATAAAAATTCCGGCCGGGTGGTTAATAGAGGCCTGTGGATTTAAAGGTAAGCGCGTTGGAGATGCTGGCGTACATGAAAAGCAAGCTTTAGTGCTGGTGAATTATGGTTCCGCTACCGGAAAGGAAATATTAGATCTATCTTTTAGTATACAGGAAGGCGTTTTTCAAAGGTTTGGAAT
Organism: uncultured Muriicola sp.; assembly: GCA_965365635.1. GTDB lineage: Bacteria > Bacteroidota > Bacteroidia > Flavobacteriales > Flavobacteriaceae > Muriicola. Next base: position 24,950 of record CBDUCK010000009.1, on the reverse strand, counting down.
CCGAATAGAAGCAGAAGTAAATGTTATTAAATAAAATAATCCTACCTTCTATTCTATAGCAGAAGGCATCAAAAGAACTATTTGCCCTTTTATATACCTGCTGGCAAAACGATATGCCAAACAAAAAACAACCCCCAATTATATATAAATTGGGGGTTGTTTAAAACCAAACTAACCAAAAATTAAATGCACAATAACCAGTTGTACATTTATCTAATTAAACATAAGAACGCCTTGATTTAAGAATCAATTTTATAAATTAGCGTTTCCACTATATACGCAACATGTACTATTTTTGGATGCCTTTACCGGTATTTTATAATCTCCCAGCCTTAGGATGAGCATACTACTAGAAAAACATATTGTTGAATTGTTGCAGGAGCGCAACGATAAGGCCATATCCCTGCTTTATGAACATTATGGAGATACGCTCTATGGGGTAGCTTATAAAGTAGTTAGAGATTCGGAATTAGCCCAGGACGTATTGCAAGAAAGTTTCATTAAGATATGGAAAAAGGCAGATTCATATGACTCAACTAAAGCAAAACTCTTTACCTGGCTATTTAGAATTACCAGAAATACAGCAATAGACAAATTAAGAAGTATTAGCACCAAAAAAGATAAGGAAATCCAAATAGATGTTTCGGACGTATATAAAGTGGGTATAGATAGCATTAGACCCGATTTTATAGACGTTCAGGAAAACCTTTCGAAAATAGAAAGCAAATATCAAATAGTGTTAGATGCTTTGTTTTTTCAAGGAATGACCCAACAGGAAGCCAGTGAAGAACTAGACATTCCTTTAGGTACCATTAAGTCCCGATTAAAAATTGGCTTACGGGAGTTACGGAAAATCTATGGAGACACAATGCTGATATTGCTCTTTTTAAACCTACTGTAATGAAAGATAAAATAAGGATATTTTTAGAAACAGATTTGCTTGAAAAGTACTTGCTTGGTAATACATCCGATCAGGAAACTTTACAAGTAGAACGCTACATTGCAATGTATCCTGAAGTACGAACTACTTATTTGGAACTCCAGGAAAGTCTGGAATCTTTCGCGCGCCTTCATGCTCTAAAAGCCCCTGAAGGATTGAAAGCTAAGATATTGAATCGGATTAGAAGCCAGAATCTAGGTAGAAAAAAATCGCGAAGGTTCGCTATTGCTGCAACTGTAGCGGCGTTAGTATTTGCAGGATCCTCCTATTTCTTCTGGGATCAAAGCAAAAGCTTGCAGCAGGAGAATACTATTGTAACAAATCGTATTCTTAACCTGGAAGCGGATATGAAGCAACAGCTGGAAGACGTAAGAAATCAATTTATTGTACTGAACAATCCACAAACGAGAAAATTTTATGTGAATGGGAATAACAAAGCCAAAGATTTAAAAGCAGTTGCCTATGTTAACCCAGTAAAAAAACTCTCCTATATTAATGTAACAAATCTTCCAAACTTACCAGAAAATCAATGTTACCAAATGTGGGCAGAAGTAAATGGCGAAATGGTAAATCTTGGCATTATAAAGAAGATTAGTGACAAGGATAAATTACTTGCACTCCCCTATGCAAAAAATGCTATTAGTTATATAACCATAGAACCCAAGGGAGGCAATAATAGTCCAACGGTACAAAACATCGTTGCCAATATAAACTACTAATGTAGTACGACAAGAATATTATTTAAAGCCCCATTAATGGGGCTTTATTTTTATATCTTTGTATAAAGTTTATATATGAAGTTGATTTTATTAACTATAGGACTTCTGGCCCTTGCCTTTGCTGGTATTGCCATTAAAATATGGGCTCAGAAAGACGGTAAGTTTGCCGGGACCTGCGCAAGTCAAAGTCCTTTCTTAAATAAAGGCGGTGAACCCTGTGGGATGTGCGGGAAACTACCTAGTGAGCAGGAATGTAAAAATGAAAACACCCTTTGATCTAAGGTAGGTCCGTAAATTTATTTCCTTGTTATTCCTAATACAGTAATTTGGATACCTCTCAAAACACATTAAAGGAAATCATAAAAAGAGCCAAAACAGGCAATCAAATAGCATTTAGCACGCTTCTCGATACATTTTGGAATGATGTGTATGGTTTTCAACTGGTTCGCACTGAGAATGAAAACGATGCAGAAGATATTACTATTCAGACCTTTTCTAAGGCTTTTGATAAGATACACACCTATGATGACTCCTATGAGTTTAAAACTTGGTTACTTACAATTTCAAAGAACATTCATGTGGATCTGCTGCGCAAAAGAAAAAGAAACGTCCTTGAAAGGCACACCAGCGGAAATAATGAGGTCATAAAAAAAGTATTGGATGACGCTCCTACGGCCGAAGACAAATTAATTATTGAACAAAATCTGGCAGCTCTCTTGTCACATATTAAAAAATTGAAACCTCATTACCAGGAAGTTATTAATCTCAGATATTTTCAGGAACTATCCTATGCTGCAATTGCCTTGAAATTAGGAGAACCAATTAACAATGTAAAAGTTAAACTACTAAGGGCTAAAAAGCTTCTGGCAGAAATTATTTCATCGCAATAGGCATTCTACAATTCGCTTTCTGCAACCTAGTTAAACTCTTAAAAACACCCCTGTAAAGCGATGAAATATGGTCCTCTAGTCGCTGGGAAATTCCCTTATTTTGTTTGTATATTTGCGTAAATTTTTACAATGAGTACGGAAACCTTACCTACCGCATCACCTGCTAAAGGAAAACCAAAATGGTTGCGTGTAAAATTACCCACAGGTAAAAAATACACTCAGTTAAGAGGTTTGGTAGACAAATATAATCTTCACACGATTTGCACCTCCGGGAGTTGCCCTAATATGGGAGAATGCTGGGGTGAAGGAACTGCTACTTTTATGATTCTGGGAAACATTTGCACACGGTCTTGTGGCTTTTGTGGTGTAAAAACAGGAAGGCCAGATCAAGTAGATTGGGAAGAACCAGAAAAAGTTGCCCGTTCTATTAAGATTATGGGGATAAAACACGCCGTAATTACTTCGGTAGATAGGGATGACCTTAAAGACATGGGGACTATTATTTGGACTGAAACAGTGAAGGCCATTAGAAGAATGAATCCTGAGACCACCCTCGAAACTTTAATTCCCGATTTTCAAGGATTAGAAAAACACTTAGATCGTATCGTATCTGTGGCTCCAGAAGTAGTTTCGCATAACATGGAAACGGTAAAAAGGCTTACCCGTGAAGTTAGAATACAGGCCAAATACGAACGAAGTCTGGAAGCTCTCAGGTATTTAAAGGACAAAGGTGCCAATAGAACCAAATCGGGCATTATGTTAGGCCTTGGAGAACTGGAAGAAGAAGTAATAGAAACTATGAAAGATCTTCGCGCAGCAAACGTGGATGTGCTTACCATAGGACAGTACCTTCAGCCCTCTAAAAGACATTTACCGGTGAAAGAGTTTATTCTCCCTGAACAATTTAAAAAGTATGAGACCCTTGGACTCGAAATGGGATTTAGGCATGTAGAAAGTGGCGCATTAGTTCGCTCGTCGTACAAAGCCCATAAGCACATACAATAAATAAGGCACAGAACGTGGTTTCTGAGGTTTAGTGTTTCAAACAGTCCAAATCTTTATTATATGAACACATTAAATGTAGGAATTAACGGATTTGGAAGGATTGGTCGTACCTTTTTTAGATTGCTCCATGGGCATCCCCATATACGGGTGACAGCTATCAATGACCTAACAGATAGCCGAACCTTGGCCCATCTTCTTAAATATGATAGTATTCACGGTCCTTTCCCAAAGGAGATTGACAGCAATGAGCAAGGTATTATTATTGAAAACCAACACATACACCTACAGCATCACGCACACCCGAAAGATATAGACTGGGGTGCTCATAAAGTTGATGTTGTCGTAGAGGCTACCGGTAAATTTAAAACACGAGAGTCCTTGCAGCATCATCTTGAGAACGGGGCTAAAAAAGTAATCCTTACCGTCCCGCCTTTAGAAGATTCAATCAAAATGGTGGTATATGGTGTAAATGACCATATTATAGAAAAAAATGATCATATAATTTCTAATGCTTCCTGTACCACAAATAATGCGGCCCCAATGATTAAGGTACTAAATGACCATTGGGGAGTGGAACAGGCATATATTACCACAGTACATTCATTTACTTCGGATCAAAGCCTGCACGACCGGCCACACCATGATTTAAGAAGATCTAGAGCGGCAGGGCAGTCTATCATTCCAACTACTACCGGAGCGGCCAAGGCTTTAACGAGGATTTTCCCGGAATTAGGTGATGTAATTGGGGGTTGTGGCATTCGGGTTCCGGTTCCAAACGGATCGTTAACCGATATTACCCTGAACCTTAAAAAAGAAACCTCAATTCAGGAAATAAATGATATTTTTGAAAAGGTTGCGGAAAATGAGCTAAAAAACGTACTTTTTTATACGAAAGATCCTATAGTTTCTATAGATATAAACAATAGTTGTTACTCCTGTACGTTTGATTCTCAGATGACTTCTGTACTTGGTAAAATGGTGAAGGTTATTGGTTGGTACGATAATGAAACGGGGTATAGCAGCAGAATCATTGATGTTATTCAATTATTGCGGCATAAAAATTACATTTGATATACTTAAAAAGACATAAAAACTTCTTCAAGTACCTTTTATTATCGATGGTATCGATGCATACCGTCATGGCGTGGTCACAAGATGTTTCTTCCACAGACACGCAACTAGAAGCCTATTATTCCGAATATCGCTTCCACAAGAATCAAAATAAGTTAGATTTGGCTTTTGATGCTTTAGATAAAGCCAGGAGCCTTGCCGATAGCACTTTAAATGAAAAAGGTCTTATAAATTCTTTTCATTATTTCGCTTTACTGTCATTAAAACAGGGCGATAGAGAAAATGCCGAGTTCTATATGGGCAGAGCCTCCAGATTCATGTTAGATTATTCTGACTATTTCTATGGGGAGGCTTTTCACAAATATGTGGAAGCGATGCTTCTGTATGACTCAGGCAATAATTTTCAGGCAAGATTACGCCTCGACGAGGCAAAGGAACTCAGCAATGACAGGAACCTCTTAAACAATATGCTGCTTTTAGAGGGATACATTTTTATGAGCATTGAAAGTTACGACAAAGCTGTCACTAGTTTTAGTGCTCTAAGCGTTAATAATGATGAACTAGAAAAAGAATACCTGACTACAAAGGCAAACCTTGCATTGGCCAATCTCTACATCAAGACCCAGAAATATGATGAGAGTATTAAAAATAGTCTGAATGCAGTGGAATTGGCAAAGGCCAATAACTTTACAGCTGATCTTTTTGAAGCGTATGACTATTTGGGTATCGCTTATGAAAAAAATGAAAATTATAAACTTGCGCTGCAATACAAAGAAAATATAATACGTCAGAAAGATTCTATTTTTACGCTCGCAAAGGTTGAAATTGAAACCAACGCTGCAGATAAGTACAATAGGGAAATTCTTAGAAATCAATTAGCGAAGCAAGATGAACGAATTGAAGATCTCAGTGCAGCTGCTAACCGTTCCGAAATTACAGCCATTCTTACCTCAGCTTTCCTGACAATAATATCTCTCCTGGCCGTTTCGCTATACAGGAACAATCAAATAAAATTAAAAACCAACGACTTACTGCAAACAAAAAATAAGGAACTACAGAATGCCAGAGATGCTGCCGTACAAGCTATGGAGGCTAAGACCAACTTCTTATCTACTGTAAGTCATGAACTGCGAACACCACTCTATGCAGTTACGGGGCTTACTCACCTACTTCTGGAAGAAAACCCAAGCGAGAATCAAAAAGAACATTTAAAATCCCTGAAATTCTCAGGAGATTATTTATTGAACTTTATCAACGATATCTTACAAATAAATAAAATTGACGCAGATAAATTAGAACCCCTGCATATAGATTTTAACCTCAAAAAGATCATCAGTGAGGTGCTAGATTCCTTACAGCAAAGTGCCAAGGAGAACCAAACCAAATTACATCTGGAGTATGATAAGGAAATTCCAAGTCATTTAATGAGCGACCCTCTTAAACTCTCCCAGATATTCATTAATCTGATTGGTAACTCTATTAAGTTTACAAAAGACGGAGAGGTGACGGTGATCGTGAAATTAGTAAAACAAGAGGAAGAAAATGTTACTATTTATTTTGAAGTAAAGGATTCAGGTATCGGAATTTCTGACGAACAACAACTTCATATATTTGACAGTTTTGAACAAGGTTCGATACAAATTAACAGGGAATATGGCGGTACTGGTTTGGGACTTACTATAGTGAAAAGTCTCTTAGGATTGTTTGATAGTCATATCCAATTACGAAGTGAAGAAGGAAAAGGAAGTTCATTTTTCTTCGAATTAATCCTTAAAGCCAAGGATAATGTAATTGACGATATTCCGTTCGAAATAGATCACAAAGAATACGACCTGTCTGGTCTGCATGTTTTGGTGGTTGAAGACAACAAAATTAATCAGGTAATCACAAAAAAGATGTTGATGAAAAAAGACATCACCTGCGATATAGCTGAAAACGGAACAGAAGCCATAGAATACGCAAATACAAAAAACTACGATGGCATTTTAATGGATATCCATATGCCTGGGATTAGTGGTGTTGAAGCTACTATAGAGATTCGAAAGTTCGATAGAGAGACTCCAATAATTGCACTTACAGCCATCTCTTTGGATGATAGTTTAGAAACCTTTTACGCTGCGGGTTGTAACGATGTTGTAACAAAACCCTTTAAACCAGAGGTATTTTATCAAAAAATTGGTGAGAATTTTGTAGAACACAAAGAAAAGAAATCAATTTCCTAGTTCTTCGATCGTCTTTAAAACAACACTTTTACCATCGTTTAAAAACCTGTGTTTTACTGACAGGTACAAGATGTTGTTAGCATTACTATTCATCCTGGCATAATCCTTCTCTGTGGTTAGTACACATTCTTTTGTTGCAAATTCCTGTAGTTCCTTAGCCGTAAAAAAATGATGATCGGGAAACTCCAAATGCTCTATTATAAGCCCCTGCGATTCTAAAAATAAACATAGAGGAGCAGCATTTGCAATTCCCGTAACCAATGTCACCTTTTTTTGTTTAAGCGAATTTAATTCAATAGTTCTTTTATTCCCCCGTACCATTTGATCATATTCAAAACCACAAAATAAAACCCTTTGATGTGGCAAGGGGTTCACTTGTTTTATTATTTCGGTTTGCGCAGCCGAATCCAAATCCAGGGGACATTTCGTCACAATAATTAGTTTGGCTCTTTTTGCTTCCTTTTTACCATCCCGCAGACTCCCTGTTGGCAGGTAAAAATCTTTCATATACAGGTTGTTGAATGAAGTGAGCAAAAAATACACCGAAGCATGTACCTTCCTATGTTGAAACGCATCATCTAGCAATATGATTTCAGGAGCATTCTTGTCTTCTAAGACAGTAATGCCATTTCGTCTGTCTGCATCTACCGCAACAATGCTATCCGGAAACTTCCTGCAAATCTGTAAGGGTTCATCACCGACGTCTTTAGCACTATGTGTAGGGTTTACTTCTATAAATCCCCTGGTCTTTCTTTTATAACCCCTGCTTAAAACCGCAAGTCTGTTAGTGGTATTTATATTGGTAAGCAGCCATTCTATCATGGGCGTTTTACCAGTTCCTCCAATACTGAGATTTCCTATACAAATAGTCGGCGTTTTAAAGCGTTGTGATTTAAATACACCTATATCGTAGCAGTAATTACGCATATAAACCACCGCGGCATACAAGAGTGAAATGGGGTAGGCTAATTTTCTCAGTAGTTGCATTAGAACGAAAATATAATATTTTATCTTTGATCATCGTAAATTTCACAAATGATTGTTAGCCAGGTAACAGATCTCCTAGAGGAATTAGCTCCTTTGTCGTATGCAGAGGATTTTGATAATGTAGGGCTTCTTTTGGGAGAACCAACCACTGAAGTTACTGGCATTTTAGTAACATTAGACACCCTCGAATCTGTTGTAGATGAGGCAATAGCTACAAACTGCAATCTGATCATTTCGTTTCATCCAATTATTTTTAAAGGTCTAAAAAAAATAACCGGGGCTACTTATGTAGAACGGGTCGTAATAAAAGCAATAAAGTATGGGATCTGTGTCTATAGCATGCATACGGCATTAGACAATATGCAGCAGGGAGTAAATCAGAAAATTTGTGAGGTCCTTGGAATTATGAACCCTAAAATATTACTGCCTCAAAAAGGAAGTATTAAAAAACTCGTCACTTATGTCCCAACAGAAGCGGCCGATGCTTTAAAAAAGGCACTGTTTGCAGCTGGTGGCGGTGCTATAGGAAATTATAGTCATTGTAGTTTTTCACTGGAAGGCACGGGTAGTTTTAAACCCGAAAAGAGTGCTCAACCCACCGTTGGCAAAAAAGGGGCAATCCATTACGAAAAAGAAACGCAAATACATATTACATTTCCAAGCAATGTGCAAAAAGAAGTAATAAAAGCACTTTTTGAGCAGCATCCCTATGAGGAGGTAGCTTATGAAATTTATTCGTTAGAGAATACACATCAGCAAATAGGCATGGGAATGATTGGCGAATTACCTGCTCCTATGGCCGAAAAAGATGCTTTAAAGCTCATAAAAGACAGAATGTGTGCATTGGGTATTCGCCATTCTGCTCTATTAGGCAGGAAGATTCAACGAGTGGCTGTGCTTGGAGGCAGTGGTGCTTTTGCGATAGGTGCTGCAAAAACACAGGGAGCAGATCTTTTTATTACTGCAGACATAAAATATCATCAATTCTACGAAGCTGAAAATTGTATGGTGATAGCAGATATAGGCCATTATGAATCAGAACAATACACAAAAAACTTATTGGTAGATTATCTTACGAAAAAAATCCCTAATTTTGCAATCGCTTTGTCTAAAAGCATAACAAATCCCATTAAGTATTATTAAGTATGGCAGCAAAGAAAGAAGCTACAGTAGAGGATAAATTAAGAGCTTTATATGATCTTCAATTAATCGATTCACGGGTAGATGAAATACGCAATGTACGCGGTGAACTTCCTTTAGAAGTTGAAGACCTGGAAGATGATGTTTTGGGCCTTAAAACCAGAATGGATAAGCTAAAGACCGATTTAGAAACCATTAATTATGAGATCACCGCTAAAAAGAATCTTATTGATGAATCTAAGGCACTCATAAAAAAATACGCGGAACAACAAAAGAACGTTCGAAATAGTCGTGAATTTAACTCACTAGCCAAGGAAGTGGAATTTCAGGAATTGGAGATTCAACTTGCGGAGAAAAATATCAAAGAATTTAAAGTTCAGATAGATCAAAAGAAAGAGGTAATTGCTGAGACCAAAGAACGTCTTACTGAAAGAGAGGCTCATTTGAAGCATAAAAAAGGAGAATTAGATGCTATCTTAGCCGAAACCGAAAAAGAAGAAAAAGCTCTTTTAGAACAATCTGGCAAATTTGAAAAACAAATTGAAGACAGATTAGTGAAGGCATATAAGCGTATCCGTGGCAATGTAAAGAACGGTTTAGCGGTTGTACCGATTGAGAGAGGTGCCTCCGGAGGATCATTTTTTACTATTCCACCTCAGGTGCAGGTAGAGATTGCTTCTCGTAAGAAAATAATTACGGATGAACATAGTGGACGTATCCTTGTAGATCCTACGTTGGCAGATGAAGAGCAGCAAAAAATGCACAAGATGTTCAATAAAATCTAAGGAACATTAATAAAGAATATTTAAAGCCACCTATTTTATAGGTGGCTTTTTTTTAATAGCGTTAGTATTTCAGCCTCAACTTTATCGCTATCCCAAATTTCTTCAATATTTGGTAACTTCATTATTTCTTGCATAATTTCCTCCTGGGCATCACCAATGGCCAATGCTTCAGAATAAGGTCGATCCGAAAAAGTCACCCTCGAGTAGGTCGGAACCCATAAATCTGGATGTTTATCGGCAAAATTCTTTTCTATTTTTTTTTGAAGTAAAAAAGTCGCATCTGCAGTTTTACTACTCATCTCAATGAAATTCCTGTAGCTTAACTCCGCAATGGCGTCGGCATTTGGTTTTCTTTCTTCTTGAAATTTCTGGAATATAGCCTCCCAGTCATCTCCACAGGTCTTCATAATTTTGGAAAGGACAAAAATATCCTCAAATCCTGCATTCATACCCTGACCGTAAAATGGGACGATTGCATGTGCAGAATCTCCAATAAGCGCCACTTTATCCCAATATGTCCAAGGATAGCATTTCATAGTCACCATAGCACTGGTTGGATTAGTAAAAAAATCTTGTGTTAGATTCTCAATATCGGGCATTATGTTTGGAAAGTAGCGGGTAAAAAAGGCTGCGGCATCTTTCTTAGTTTTAATCTTATCAAATGATACTTCCCCTTCAAATGGCAAGAACAAAGTACATGTAAAACTCCCGTCCATATTAGGCATGGCTATGAACATAAACGTTCCTCTTGGCCAAATATGAAACGAATGCTTGTCTAACTTAAAAGAACCATCGGGATTTGCAGGTATGGTTAATTCTTTATATCCTACATCTAAAAAATCCTGAGAATAATCGAACCTGCTTCGACGCTGCATTTTATGACGTATTCTGGAGAAAGCTCCATCACATCCGAAAATAAGGTCGTAGGCATATTCTTTCCATTCGCTCTTCTCCGTTTCACCGGTATACAAGGTTGCCGTAGGAAGGTCTACATCCCATACTTTTTCATTAAATTTAAATACAACCCCCGCTTGTTCGGCAAGGTCGATCATTTTCCTGTTCAGTACCCCTCTTGAAATAGACCAGATAGCCTCCCCTTCCTTTCCATACTTTTGAAAATACAAAGGACGGTCCAAAACATGCATCGCTCTTTTGTCTAATGGAATGGCTATTTTCTTTATTTCATCTTCAATTCCTACTTCCCGCAATGATTTCCAACCCCGGTCGCTCATGGCCAGGTTTATAGACCTTCCCGAGAATTGAACAGTACGAATATCCGGTCGCCTGTCAAAAACAGTAATTGAATGACCAAAAGATCTTAAATAGATCGAAAGCAAGGAACCCACCAAGCCAGATCCTACTATGGCAATGTTCTTTGGGCTTTGTTTCATAGAATTCCTAACAGAATAGGTTATTAGTGTTAAATGTAAGCAATATAAAGAAGTGTAGACAGATTAACAGAAATCGATTAATAAATGTCTACAAAGAACAGCTACTCTGTAACCTATTTGATGGCTTAAATTTTATTATGTGTATTGCACATCCAAACAGATTGGATGTACGTACATACAGTAGTTTTCCGCTTAGGCGCCTACATATAACCAAAAAGTCCTGCATTTTTTTGCAGGACTTTTTCTTTCGAATGAATTTGATAAATTTATTTCATTATGCCGTCAACGATACCGTATTCTAAAGATTCTTCTGCTCCCATCCAATAATCTCGGTTAAAGTCTTTCATGATCTTTTCATAGGATTGACCACAATTTTCGGCCAATATCTTAGCTCCCAGTTCCTTTGTTTTAATAATCTCTTTCGCCTGAATTTCAATATTGGAAGCCTGCCCTCTGGCCCCACCACTAGGCTGATGTATCATAACACGGGCATGAGGTTGTATAAAACGCCTTCCCTTTTTACCAACCGATAATAAAATAGAACCCATGGATGCAGCCAAACCAGTACAAATTGTAGAAACCGGGCTTTTAAGTGATTTAATAGTGTCATAAATAGCAAATCCGGAGGTAACATACCCTCCCGGACTATTAATATATAACTGAATTTCCTTATTATTCTGCATATCCAAATACATGAGTCTATCTATAACATGTTTGGCAGAATCATCATCTACCATGCCCCATAGAAATACTTTTCTTTCCTGCAATAATTTGTCATCTATAGCTTCTTGTACTTTTCCTTTCTTAGAACTCATAATATCATTTATTAACTTTCAAATGTAATCATTTAAGCAATATTTTACCAAGCATCATACACGTAAAATTGAGAAAATCGAATTGAGAAAAATCAGGTGATTACTCCTTGTTATTTAATTTCATTCCGAACAATAAAAGACGTCACCACTTTATTTTTTCATTAAACCAACTATATTTGAAAAAAACTTGTCATGACGAAATACTTTGTATTAGTAATCTCACTATGTGTACTAACTAGCAGTTGTAAATCCGAAAAAAAGGTAGAGAAACCAACACAAGAACCCACCATTCTGGAGAAAGTGGCATTTGCCCATGGATTTGAGAATTGGAAGGCAATTGAGGAGTTGAAGTTTACCTTTAACGTAGATAGAGATACCATGCACTTTGAGCGTCATTGGGTTTGGAATACAAAAACCCATGAAGTTACCGGTATTTCCCGTGGCGATACTATTACTTATAATAGAAAAGCCGTAGACAGTACCCAAGCCGCAGTAGATGCCGCGTTTATAAATGATAAATACTGGTTGTTAGCACCTATAAATCTATTATGGGATAAAAAAAGCATTACCTACACCTATGATGAGCGTTCTTTAGCACCTATCAGCAATGATAGCCTGCCAAAACTTACCATAGTGTATGGGAACGAAGGAGGTTACACCCCTGGAGATGCCTATGATTTTTATTTAGCAGATGACTACCGCATCAAAGAATGGGTTTTTAGGAAAGGTAATTCTCCTGAACCTTCCAGCACTACCACATGGGAAGACTATGAACAAATTAAAGGCGTGGCTATCTCTAAAATGCATAAAAACAAAGAAGGAAATTTTAAGCTCTATTTTACTGGCGTAACTGCCACAAGTACTAACAACTAGGAAACAGCATTTTTATTTCTTTTCAGGAAGTAGGTAATAATTAAGACGAATGCAACACATCCCAAGAGAACCATAAAGCTCGTATTCAAAGTATATTGTTCTGCTAAAAAACCCAGGATTACAGGCCCTAATAAAAATCCGGAATATCCTGTACCAGCAATAAAGGCGACTCCTTGTGAGGATTCAACTCCCTTTACCTTCCCTCCTATTCTAAACAATTCGGGGATAATTACAGAAAAACCTAACCCGGTGAGTGCAAACCCAAGAATCGCAAGATATACCTCTGAAGATAACACAAAAAGATACCCAATAATGGCGATAAAAGCACCCAGAGCCACAATTTTTACAGATCCTATTCTTGCACTAATTGCATCTCCCAGGAATCTTCCTAATGTCATCATAAATTGAAATCCAAGAAACCCTGCCCCCCAAATAGCCTCAGGGGCCAGACTTATTTCTTTTAAGAACAAGCCGCTCCAATCTACAATGGCTCCCTCACTCCCCATGACAACAAAAGATACCATCCCAAGTAAAATAAGGGGTTTAAAATTTTTCAAACTAAAAGGCTCTTTTTCAATAGGAGCAGCGATAATATTTTTGTACTGCCTGTGAAATAAATAATTGACACTAAAGACCAAAACAATGGCAAGCAACATATGTGCAAACCTGTTATCTAGTGTTACAATGAAGAAACTTCCTATCCCAGCTAAAACGCCTCCAAGACTAAAAAACCCATGGGAGGCTGACATAAAATTTTGACGATCTTCCTTTTCTATTTCTGTCACCAGCGTATTCATGGAAATATCCAAAAATCCGGTGGTTGCTCCAAATACAAAAAGGGCTATTGCCAATGTCATAAAACTAGTCGATAGCATGGGAAATACTGCCGAGATGCAAAGAAGTATTACACCCAACCAGGTGGCCTTCCCTACTCCAATTTTATTTATAATTCTTGATGCAATGGGAAATACGGTAAAAACACCCAGTGAAAGAAAAAATAGTGCAATCCCTAAGGTGGCTTTGTCAATTTCCAGATCTTCCTTAATAGTTGGAATATAAATTGCCCAGGTTCCAAATAAGATGTTTAGACTGGCAAAGGCCCAGGCAGGACCAAAATACCGGGAATTAGATAAAATGAGTCGCAATGATTTCATTTCTACTGGGTATTAATGTTGGCTACTATACTAATTTCTTTAAGATCCCTGATTTCAGTATTTGTCCAAAACGGTACATATCCTCGAAAGAACAATAGAAAGGTGCCGGTGCCAACCGTATAACATTAGGCTCTCGCCAATCTGTAATTACTCCTTGTTTCATTAGATAATCGAACAACGGCTTACCTTCCCCATGGAGTAAAACAGATAATTGTGCTCCCCGTGCCTCAGGAGTTATGATTTCGAAGGTGCTTTCTACTTCCTTATCTATTTCCTGGAGAATATATTCCAAATAAGAAACAATGCTATTCCTTTTCTCTATGAGTGCTGCCATTCCAACTTCCTGAAATAACTGAAGTGATGCTAAATAAGGAGCCAAAGCCAAAATAGGCGCATTACTTATTTGCCAGGCATCTGCTGTTTCCATTGGCTCAAATTGGGGTTTCATTAAAAACCGAGTTTCCTTTTTGGTACCCCACCAGCCTTCAAAACGAGGAATATCTTTCCTGTTTAAGTAGTGCTCATGCACATAAATACCCGAGGCATTCCCAGGACCACTATTCATGTATTTATAACTACACCATGCTGCAAAATCTACACCCCATTCGTGTAGTTTAAGTTCTATATTCCCAACGGCATGTGCCAGGTCCCAACCTACATATGCTCCCATTTCCTTACCGGCCTTGGTTATAACCTCCATGTCAAAAACCTGCCCATTGTAGTAATTCACCCCTCCTATAAGCACCAACGCCAGTTCTTCTCCTATTTCTTCAATCTTATTAAGTACATCTCCTGTTCGCCAGAAATGTTCTCCATCTCGCTTTTTAATTTCAATGAGAGCATCATCTGCATCCAGACCATGAAATTTTAACTGACTCTGAAACATATATTGATCCGAAGGAAATGCCTTTTCCTCACACAATATCTTATACCTTTTTTTTGTTGGCCTATAAAAGGAAACCATTAATAAATGGAGATTTACTGTTAAAGTATTCATTACTGAAATCTCCGATGGATGCGCACCAACTACCTTGGCTAAGGGGGCAGCCAAACGTTCGTGGTAATCCCACCATGGTTTATCGGCATGGAAATGGCCTTCAACAGCCAATTCTCTCCAATCTTCCATTACCTCATCCACATATTGCTGCGTCCGTTTCGGTTGCAGTCCCAATGAGTTTCCAGTAAAATAGATGACGTCCTTGCCATTCACTTTTGGGAAATAGAACTCCTTTCGATACTTACCTAAAGGATCTTTCGCATCTAGTCCTTGTGCAAATGACAACGTATTCTGAAAATTCATAGTGCTATTTTGCGTAAAAATACGACAACCCTAGTAAAAGAAGAGGCTAAATTATGATTCCAAAGCATCCGCATCGATTCTCATTTCAATAATATGCTTTTTAAATCCTGCTTTTTCATAGGCTGCTATGGCAGAAAGATTATCACTATAGACTGTAAGCCTTATTTCATACAACTCCTTGCTGTACGCCCACCTTTTTAATTCTTTAATAATTTCCTTATTAATCCCAATACCACGGTACGAAGGATGCGTGTACATAAAACCTAAATAGGCATAATAAGTATGATCTAAATAGTGCCGGGCTATCTTTGGCACCCCATATCCTGTACTAATTATTTGCCCTTCTGTCTCCGCGACCAGAACAATTGCCTCCTCATCCAAGATAAGTTGCTCCAGGTCATAATAGTTCAGTGTTTCGCTCCTTATGGTAGGATCAAAAGGTCTTTCTGCATTTATAAGTTCTTGTTCATAGGTGCGGAGTAGCTCAAGGTCAGCCAATACTGCAGTTCTAATAAGCACATTTTCGATCATATTAATTACAATAATTATAGAGCCTACAAAGTAGGGTAAAAACCATATTTTTACAAAAAGTACCTCATGCATTTTCTTTCAGAATCATTACAAGACTATATAACGGAGCATACAGAGAATGAGCCTTCTTATTTGGCCGAATTAACAAGGGAAACTCATCTTAAGGTAATTCAACCTCGCATGATTACAGGCCATTATCAAGGTCGTGTCCTTAGCATGCTTTCCAAAATTATTCAGCCAACGCATGTCCTGGAAATAGGTACTTATACTGGTTATTCTGCGCTATGTCTTGCCGAAGGTTTAATTGAAAATGGAAGGGTACACACTATTGACGTTAATGAAGAACTGCACGAAATGCAGCGCAAATACTTCAATAAAAGCGGTTTCGGGGATCGTATAGTACAATATACAGGTAATGCTTTGGATATTATTCCCACATTAGATATGGTGTTCGATCTCATCTTTATCGATGCAGAGAAAAAAGAATATCTAAATTACTTTGAAGCAATTCTTCCAAAAACCAGGCAGGGGAC
Organism: uncultured Muriicola sp.; assembly: GCA_965365635.1. Lineage (GTDB taxonomy): Bacteria > Bacteroidota > Bacteroidia > Flavobacteriales > Flavobacteriaceae > Muriicola. Next base: position 8,594 of record CBDUCK010000009.1, on the reverse strand, counting down.
CATTATCTTATCTGATAATGTACTTTGGTCAGGAAAGGTACTTGAGACGCCAGACAAAAATGATAAGGCTACACAGGCCCTGCTTAACTATAACAGAATACTGAAAGAAGATACCAGAATAGAAACAGTGCTGCTACCTATACGAGATGGGCTAACCGTAAGTAGGGTGCGATAAATTTGTTGTACAGGAAATAGAATAAAAAAGCGGTTGCAATGCCAAATGCTGCCCCTGCAATAATATCCAAAGGGTAATGAACCCCAACATATATACGGCTAAAAGAGAATATCATTGGCCACAGATAAAAAATCCATATCCATTTTATTTTCTTTCGTAAAAAAAGAACAATTAGAGTAGTTATCGCAAAAGAGGTAGCTGCATGCCCCGAAAAAAAACTAAATCCCACCGGGGTTTTTAATATTCGTATCAAGGAATTAATTTCCTCATCGTTATTTGGGCGCAACCGTGCCACCAAATCTTTGGTTTGATCCACAACAAACAAGATAAAAAATAACAACAAAACAGTAGTTGTAGCCATTACGGAAGCCTGCTTTTTTGGGTACTTTACATATAGGAGAATGAAGAATACTATATAAATGGGGATCCAATTAGCAATATTGGTAACAAAAGTCCAGAAACCGTCATAGGACTCAATACCGAGACCATTTAAATACAGAAAAGTATCCCGATCCCATTGCAGAAGTCTCTTAAACATAGTCCAATCTACTTTCTTTTAATGGTGCCTGTAACGTCCTTTACATTTTTTTTGACCTGCTCTATCTCATTTTTGATATCTTCGGTAAAACTGGTATCTATTCCTTGTTTTTCAGCACTTTTCTGGATCTCTTGTTTTATATCTTCCGTAGCGTCTTTCAACTGCCGCATACCTTTACCTAAACCTTTAGCGATCCCAGGAATTTTATCAGCACCAAAAACCATTACCACAATAAACATGATAAAGAATATCTCGGCCCCACTTATGAACAAAATTAGCATCGAATTCATATTACAAATATAAGCAAGTTTAAAAGCTAATTTGAAATAAAAAAGTCCCAACACAAAACTGCCAGGACCTTTTATATAGCTGCACCAGTATCTTATTTGCCTTTAATTCCTTCTTTAAACTGGTTAAAATCGGATTGTTGCTCTTTCTTAGGCCAACCATTATTAGTAACATCTATATCTGCAGTTTCACCTTTGGGATCTACGATAATACCAACAATTTCTTTTTCAGATGAAATTACACGCTTCACTTCAGCATCGTTTCTTCTCCATATTTCTGGCGGATAAGTAATATTTTCAGTAGATCCGTCTGCATAAGTATACTCTACAATTAATGGCATGGGGATACCTCCCGGCTTATTAAAAGTTACTTCATAAAAATATTTTGGTTCGGTAATAGCAGCTCTTTCTTCCGATGTTAGATTATCCATCATAAACTCTTTTAAAGGCTGTGACACTTCACTGGGTGTTTGGCCGACTAATGACGGATCAAAATCTTCACTCTGTTCATCTACCAAATAAACATAGGGAGGCAAGTTCTCCTCTGTATAGTTTCTGTTAGCCATATATTCCTTACCAGGCTTTGTGCTTACAAAGTACTTTTTTACCCCTTTCACTCCAATATCAACATAATCTGTTGTGTAAAACCAACTTCGCCAGAACCAATCTAAATCTACAGCTGAGGCATCTTCCATGGTTCTGAAAAAATCTTCAGGAGTTGGATGCTTAAACATCCATCTTTGAGCATAGGTCTTAAAGGCATGATCGAACAATTCCTTACCCATGACAGTTTCTCTCAAAATATTCAGAGCGGTTGCAGGCTTAGCATAGGCATTGGGCCCTAATTTATAAACATTTTCAGGGTTCGACATTATAGGAGAAATTGTGCTCTGATCTCCACTCATATATGGAACTATTTTCGAAGGATCTCCTCTTCTGGAAGGATATTTATCCCTATTACCAATAACTTCCGGAAAGGCCTGGCCAAATTCTTGTTCTGCAAGGTATTGCATAAAAGTATCCAACCCTTCATCCATCCATCCCCATTGACGCTCATCAGAGTTTACGATCATTGGGAAAAAATTGTGTCCTACTTCATGAATAATAACACTGATCATTCCAAATTTTGTACGGTCTGAATAGTATCCATTTTCATCTGGCCGACCATAATTCCAACAGATCATGGGGTATTCCATCCCTTGTCTTTTAGCATGCACCGATATGGCCTTGTGATACGGGTAATCGAATGTATGAGATGAATAGGATTTTAATGTACTCGCAACTGCCTTTGTAGACAATTCTTCCCACAAAGGGTTTCCTTCTTTTGGATATAATGAAACCGCCATTACGTCTTTCGTTCCAAGCTTAACAGCTTGCATATCCCAGATAAATTTACGGGATGTAGCAAACCCATAGTCGCGAACATTCTCCGCTTTAAATTTCCAGGTTTTCTTTTTCTCTGAAAATCCTTTTTCTGCAGCTTCGGCTTCTGCCTGTGTTACAATAATAACCGGTTTATCGTAGGATTTTTTGGCAGCTTCGTATCGCTTCATCATCTCTTTAGAGAAAACCTCTTTACGATTTACCAATACACCTGTTGCATCTAAAGTATGGTCCGCAGGTACCGTTATGTTCACTTCATAATCACCAAAAGGCAAAGCAAACTCTCCACTGCCCCAGAACTGATGATTCTGCCAACCTTCTACATCACTATAGACGGCCATTCTTGGGAAAAATTGAGCAATTACATAGGCTCTATTCCCATCCTTAGCAAAATACTCATAACCAGATCTGGCCCGGTCTATGGTATGATCAGGAATATTATACCACCATTTTATATCAAAGGAAACTGCTTCTCCACTTTTTAGCGCATTGGGAAGATCTATTCGCATCATCGTCTGGTTGATGGTGTAAGGCAATGGATTGCCATTGCTATCCTTTACGTACTGAATTTTGAAACCTCCGTCGAAGGAAGTTTTCATAAACGCCTTGGCATAGGTTTGGGCATTGTAAGCACTAGTTACCGAACTACTATTTCGCAATGGTGCTTTAGAATCTTCTGCCCGTACGTTTTGGTCTAACTGAAGCCAAAGAAATTCTAAACTCTCAGGGGCATTATTGTGATAAGTGATGGTTTCTTCCCCATATATTTTGGCATTTTTATCATCCAACTCAATGTCCATTTTATAATAATTTGGTCCTGGAGTACCTGAAGCAGATCTGTACATATTTGGTGTGGCAAATTCTTCGTACATCTGTTTGAATTTGCTTTCATTGAGGTGTCCAGGGGCTCTTTCCTTAGAAGGTTCCTGAGCAAACGTTACGGTCATAGAAATCGCGAACAACGATGCTAAACTAAACTTAAGTCTTTTCATTTACTTGATTGTTGATTTGGTAATTTTACGGCGCGGAAAATAGCATAATTTGAGGAGAAATAACCCAAATACTTATAAGTTTAACATACCTTTATTACTTCCCCGCATGAGTACAAAACTCTTCTTTGTGCCTTGAATCCGGAAATGTATAATGTTCTTTTGTTCTTCGAACAAATCCATTAATAGTTCGTTTTGTATTTCAATAGAGTGAATATTGCTTAAACCTATTTGAGGAATTTCCAAATAACATATCATCATATCATTATCGAACTTTTTCCCTAAAAAATTATAGGCAACTGGCGCCCCATTAAGTTGTATCCAAAACTTGGTTTTTAAATACTTCTCTATGTAGACATCAACATCTTTTAACTCATTCGGGGTGGCTAATTGCGCGGTAATATCATATCGTTCTTCCAATAAACTTTCGAAATCATCAATAAAAATACGAGAGGTAATCTGTAGGGCATCTTCCTTTTCAAAATACTCTATGTTGGTAACACTCACATAAAATTTATGTGCCACTGAAAATGCCAGGAGTGGAAGCAACACAAATAAACATATAATCTTTAATCTGCTCATACAGGAGAATAATCTAGTAACAATAATGCAATTAACATGCCATGGATAATTTACTCTAATTTATTGTTGCGCAAGAATGTAACACTTTTCTGTTTCATAAAATCCCAAATAGACAACTTATCTTTTGAATTAACGACGCTTTCAAAATGAGCATCTACTTCACAATAATAAAGAAAATCATCAATTTTGAAAATGATTACATCCGGGAAAAATTTCTGAACCCGCATAGTTCTGCTATAGGTACGATCTCTTTCGAGCACTTTTTTTAAATATTTGGTGCGACCGGTTATGGCATTCAAAATGGGATTTAAAGGAACTAATCCTCCCCCTGAAGTGGCTTCAATTAGTTTGCGCTCTGCTTGTGTCCGAGGAATTGCATACGCATTCGGTAAATCTAATGTAGAAGCAGTTACGACGGGTTCTGTAACTAACTGCTGCATATCCCGGGTAAGATCTCCCGATAAATCATATGGCCTCAGTACTACTTCATCTAGTTCATTTACAAATTCCTCCAGCGTAACATACACCAAAGAACTCTCTAACAGACTGGTAGTTACCAGAATATTTTTACGACGAAAGCGAACTCCGGAAAACAGAAGGGTATCGCCTAAAGTAACACCTATTGAAAATTCCCCTGAGGCATTCGTAATTGTGCCATCCCCGGCGGTTGTATTCATTACATGAACGTCTGTGACACCTGTGTTTTGAAAAAGTACTTTTCCTTTTAAAGATTTGGTAAACATCGACTGTGCCGTTCCCAGGTAGCACAACAACAAAAAACAGATAAAAAGTAGGTTACTCTTCCGCATTTAATCCTTTTCGGAATTCCAGACTTTGAGTTACCAGAAATTCAATAAGCTGAAATTCATTATCTTTTCGCAATAAAGACTGAGCCGGTAATTGCGTATCGCAATAAAAAAGAAAGGCATCTATTTTATCCTGAGGCAGTTCCAAATCCAGGACAAAAAACTCATCACTATACACCTGACGTAGTACTTCGCTCACTTTTAATGGCGTCTTGTCCGAGTCATTATCAGACTTCTTAGAAAGAAATAGGGCCTTGAAAATATTTACAAAATTTACACCATCTTGCATACCACGCACGGTAGGATCCAGGGCAATATTGCGAACTTCGCCCGTAGCATCGGTTTCGTACTCGTACTCTTTAAAATCTTCGTTTTGCAGTTCCAGAAATTTTTTCTGATTTTCGGGGCTTACCGTAACTTCATCTAATTCGGTCACCTTTTCATTAACTTCAACTACTAACCGATTCTTTTTTATTAGTTCCGCGGTAACAGTTACAATTTCAATCTGATAATTTACTGCCGTAAAAACAAGCTCATCCCCTTCTTTTACGTATATTAAGAACGCCCCTTTATCATTTGTGATAGTTGCTTTTTCTGAAGTAGTATTTATAACATTTTCGTAGGGCACTACAGAATTTCTATAGAGTACTTGTCCTCGTAATGGTATTCGATCCTCCTCCTGAGAATAGCCACAGAGTGCAAAAAATAAAGCGAAAAAGGAAAGTATATATTTCTTCATAGGTTCTAATTCTCAGGGGTTCATAATTACTTTCTTTCTATATGCTAAAGGATGGTAATTTCCTACGACATAAAGAAACTGGAAGTTAGCTTCAAAAAAAAATAAACCTCCATTAAACTTATGTTAAAAAGAGCACTAAAACAACTCTTTAAGGCAGTAATTAGCGCTAAAAAATAATCAATAACCAACTTCAGAAAAGCAATTAAATGGGTAAGGCCGTGGTTTATCTTATAAATTTGTATTTCGGGGTATAAACTTAGGGAAATAAAGATATAATTCTATTTTTGTGGGTCTTGATAAATGTGCCGTTAAAACGAGTTCCATGAAACTGAAATTAGCCCTGTTGCTACTCATGCTGTTTACCTCACTTACAGGATCTGCTCAGATCAAAATAGGTGACAATCCTCAAAATATTGATGCGGGGTCGCTACTGGAGTTGGAAAGTACCAACCGGGCCTTTGTCATTACAAGGGTTACCACAGCTCAAATGAATGCTATAATCCCTATTGAAGGGGCCATGGTGTACAATACGGAAATACAATGCCTGCATTACTATGATGGTGCTAATTGGCTTAATTTATGCGAAGCCCTTGGCCTAACTATTACCAATAATCCGGTTGTGCATGCAGATACGACCATTGCCATTACACGGACCGATAACAATATTAATATTGAAGTGGATTCTATCACAGGGTTGCAGATTATAGATCGAAGTATCCGCGGAGATGATATTGCAGGCTCTACAGTGAACGGTAACTTTCATATTCAAAACAAGTCGATGGGGCTCAATAAGCTGAGCGTTGACGGTACCCCGGGGCAAATCATAGAAATTAACACGGCAGGCACCGATGCGGTATGGTCAGATCCGCCTCCAAAAGCAGTAGCACTGGGGAAAGTAAATGGAAATACCGCGGCTAGAATCCAAGGCGCCACTGTAGGAGGTTCTGGTGGAATCTATACCATCAATCTATCAACGCCCAGCACAGATAATGATTATACAATTCAATTAACGCCGGCCGGGGATTACAAAATTTTTATAATCAATCAATTAGCAACATCATTCACCATACGAATAGAAGACAATTCGGGTAACCTTGTTGGGAATGCAGTCTGGTATTTTACGGTTTTTGATTTTTAGACATGAGGAATCTATGTTACTTGCTGCTAGTAATTGGGGTGTTGGGTAATGCCCAAACAGCCCTCTACAACAGTGGTAACCTACGGATTCATAACGAAGGGCAGATTGGTTTTCATACGAATTTGATTAACGATGGGATTTTTGATGAAAATTTGGGTTTGGCAGGCTTTTATGGCTCCTCTAACCTTACCATCTCAGGGGCGCTTTCACCGGTCTTGTTCGATGTTGAAATTGTAACTCCTTCAGGGGTTGTACTAAATACCAGTCTTTCTGTTGCCAATAACACCAGTTTTGTGGCAGGAGATTTTACTACTCCCAGGGCGTTACCATCTATATATTACTCTTTTTTGCAAGAGGCTTTTTATACAGGAGATAGTAACACTTCTAAGATAGAGGGGTATGCGGTAGGTGTAAATCAACAAATTTTTACGTTTCCTGTTGGTGATGTGGCCCAATTACGCCCACTTTTACTGAATTCAAATAGCACCAATATTCAGGTAAAATGTGCCTATTTCTTTGAAGATCCTAATAATCCATCAACGTTTCCTGCTTTTAATACAGCCATTAAACCAAGAACGGTAAATGCTGTAAGTACACGCGAATTCTGGCGTTTGGAAGGGTCCGTCCTCTCCAGAGTAACCCTTAGCTGGAATGCGCGTAGCGATCTTGCGGCACTTACAGGAGATGTAAATACCATTACCATAATGGGATGGAGTAAAACCGGCAACCAATGGCTGAATTTAGGGCGGGAATCTTTAGCGGGTGATCTATCCCAGGGCATTGTAAGTTCAGCCGTTTTTATTCCGGATGACTTTGAGGTCATTACTTTTGGAAGTGCCGCAATAGCCGAAGAATTTTTAACGCTCGATGATTTCTATTTAAGCCCTAATGGAGACGGTATTAACGATGTATTAGAGATCATAGAATTGGAACAATCTCCCAACAATTCTATTCAGATTTATAATCGGTTGGGATTGAAAGTATTCGACATGATTAATTATCGCAACGAATTTACCGGACTATCTAATGTCGATAATTTAGTGCTAAATCGTGAAATTGGCCTTCCGGAAGGACTCTACTATTACATCATTTCCATGGATGACCTTGGCCTTAATTTTCAAGGATTTTTGTTCTTAGAGCGATAAAATCTTGCGTCACCTACTCGACAAACTACCATATTTTACGTTGTTTTATAGAGATTTCTTTATTCACCACACCTTAGCTTAGTTACACAACATTAATTCCAAGCACCCTATGTTCTGGGTTATTTTTACATTCATAAAAGTGAATTATCAATTTCCATCAGAATGAAGATAAAAATAGTTATTCTCGCCCTGCTTTTTTTGGTTACCCAAATAGCTGTAGCACAAGTAAAAATTGGTGAGAATCCCAATCGGATAGATGCCGCTTCCATTATAGAACTGGAAAGCACAACAAAAGCCTTCGTCCTTACCCGGGTAACCAATGCTCAAATGCTTGGCATTAAACCACTGCGTGGTGCTCTTGTATATAACACAGAGGATCAATGTGTTTTCTATTACACCGGTTCCCAATGGACCAATTTATGTAATGGGAATACCACCAAGGGAAGTTTTTCTTTTGTAGATAATGGCAATGGGACCATTACAATTAACTATTCCGATGGAACTTCATTTACCTCCTCCAATCTTACCGGACCGCAAGGACCCGCTGGTGCTGATGGCGCGGTTGGACCTCAAGGTATACAAGGACTCCAGGGCGACAAAGGTGATCAGGGAATCCAGGGTGATAAAGGAGATCAAGGCGACCAGGGTATTCAAGGACTTCAGGGAATCCAGGGCGACAAAGGTGATCAGGGTGACCAGGGAATACAAGGTATTCAAGGTCTAAAAGGAGATAAAGGTGATCAGGGTATTCAAGGACTTCAGGGTGACAAAGGAGATAAAGGAGATCAGGGTGACCAGGGAATACAAGGTAT
>CBDUCK010000008.1:0-25660 GCA_965365635.1 uncultured Muriicola sp. | reverse complement strand
AAAGTGACCCTTGTATCTTCAATACTTCCAAAAAGATGTTTTCCGCCTAACCCCATAATGAACTTAATTAAAAGTGCTGCTCAATGAATAAATATAATCGTAAATAGGGCTGTATAACCCCAGAAGCAAAATACCTATTACGGTTATTATTAACCCCAACCGCATATAGTTCTTATTTCTAAAATAGGGAATGGCCGTATCACTGGTTCTTAAGAACATGGCCCGTATCACCAACAAATAATAGTATAATGAAATGGTAACATTTACAACTGCCAGAAATACCAGGAAGTAATACCCTTTACTAGCCGCGGCTGTAAACAAGAAGAATTTCCCAAAAAAACCTGCTATTGGAGGAATCCCCGCCAAAGAGAATAATCCCAGCATCATAACCAAACTTAATTTAGGATTGGTTCTGTATAACCCTTCATAATCCTTCATATTTTCTTTCCCGGTTTGGAGCGAAATAGCTTGTACCACTCCAAAGGCCGCCAGGTTAGAGAAAATATAGATCAAAACAAAATAGACTATGGTGGCTGTTCCCAATTGTGTGCCTGTTATTAACCCCAACAGAATAAACCCTGCCTGCGCAATAGAAGAAAAAGCCAGAAAACGCTTCATATTCTGCTGCCGCAAGGCAAATAAATTACCAGTAAACATGGTTAGGATGGCTAGTATATAGATCATATTTTCCCAAAGATCTATAAGTGGTTTTAATACCGTAAACAGTAAAATCATAAGGATAAAAACTGCGGCTCCTTTGGATATAACAGAAAGGTAAGAAGCAATGCTGACAGGAGCACCTTCATAGACATCGGCTGTCCAGAAATGAAAAGGAACCAACGAAATTTTAAAGCCCAACCCAGCAAAGAACAATACCATTCCTAATACGGTAAGATCAGTAGCCGTAATGAGTTCCTGGATTACCTCAAAATAAATGGAACCCGAGGTTGCATAAAGCAAGGTAATTCCAAATAAGGTGATTCCGGAAGCCAAGGCTGAAGATAGAATGAGTTTGATGCCCGCTTCACTCGATTTAATTTTGGATGTTTCATAAGCTGCCAGAGCGGCTAAGGGTAGGGTAGATAATTCTAACCCTAGATAGAACATTAAAAAATCCCCGGATGAAATCATAAAATATAATCCCAACAAAGATGAAAACAGCAATATAAAAAACTCAGTGCCTCTGTTTAGATCAATGACCCTTTCCCTAATCCAATCGGCTGCCTGCAACAAGATAATAAAGACCCCAAGATTCAGGATATTTTTAAAAAAATGGATTAGGGAGTTGTTCCTGAACATACCTCCAAACAGATCCGCGTCCTCTATAGGATAAAACCCTGCCAGCGTATGAATACCGAACAAAAGAATAGCTAAATGAACAACGATTGATTTTCTATTTTTGGGAGTAAAAATTTCAACAATTATCAATAACAAGACCAATATCAATAATGAAATTTCCTGCCTTAAAACTAAAAAGTTATAAATGTCCATTTTGTGTTACTTTTATAGTACTCCTTGAATAAAAGGTTGAATACTTTCCATAATCATTTCACTTAACCATAAGGGCGCCACTCCTATCCCAATTATGGGTACCAGCATAAGTACTATCCCGGTTTTTTCATACCAGGTTACTTTTTCCAGCGATAAGAAGGCCTCATTTTTTACTGGTCCCATTAACATAATACCAACCACGCGTAAAATATATACTGCAGTAACTACAATAGCTGAAACAGCTACAATCGTAGCGATCCTGTAGAACAGGTCGGGATGCTGAAAAGCTCCAACAAAAATGTTCATTTCGGCAACAAAACCACTAAATCCGGGCAACCCCAAGGAAGCGAGTCCGGCAATAACATATGTAGCCGAAATAAAGGGAATTACCTTTAATAACCCTCCTAGTTTTGTGACATCTCTGGTATGGGTTCTACCATAAATCATTCCTATTAAAGCAAAGAAAAGGGCTGTCATAAAACCATGCGACAATGATTGGAGAATTGCTCCGTTCCATGCCGTTTTGTTTAACATTAATAAAGCAAATAGGACCAACCCTAAATGACTCACAGAGGAGTAGGCATTAATATATTTTAAATCGGTTTGTTTAATGGCTGCAAAGGCTCCATAGATGACTCCAAATGCAGCAAGGATAATAAAGAACCAGGACCAGTGCAGGGTACCTTCAGGCAATAGGTACATAGCCACTCTAAAAACGCCATACCCTCCTAATTTCATTAGCACACCGGCATGAAGCATAGAGACTGCCGTTGGGGCAGAAGCATGACCGTCCGGGGACCACGTATGAAAAGGGAATAGCGCTCCGATCACTGCAAATCCTATAAAAGTTAAAGGAAAGAATAGTTTCTGGGCCTCTAAAGGGATATTTACTTTAGCGATTTCAAGAATATTAAATGTTAAAGCACCCCCATCTGCTCCCGAATTGAAATAAATACCTAAGATCCCGACCAGTAAAATAGCCGAAGCCCCCATAAGCATCAGGGTTAGTTTCATCGCGGAATATTCTTTGGGTCCGGATCCCCAGATTCCGATAAGCAAGTACATAGGAATTACTGCTATTTCGAAAAACACAAATAAGGTAAACAGGTCTAACGAAATAAAGAATCCGTAAACTCCGGTAGACAAAATGATAAGTGAAATAAAGAATTCCTTTGGTAATTCTTTCATTTTCCAGGAGATAAAAACACCCGCTAGTACCACTAATGCAGTCAATAATAATAGGGCAACGGATATACCATCTACTCCAATACTGTAATGAATATTAAAATCTTTGAACCAGACTTCATCTCTAATAAAGAGCATAATTGCATCGTTCACCGCTCTTTCATCAAAATAGGCGAAGACCAAATTAATGGCCATCCCCAATTGGATGAGCCCTCCTATCATTGCCGTAATTCGAGCGCTGCTTAAGTTTTTGGCAAATAACAAAGCAACAACTGTGAGCAGTGGTACAATGATGAAAAGTGATAATATATCCATACGTATTATCTTAAATTGTCCATATATAAATAAATACAAGAGCAAGCACTACAACGCCAGTTACAAAAGCCAAGGCATAGTCTTGAACCCTACCAGACTGTAGCCCTTTTATTCTTTTTGAGACACCTACAGTGGAGTTGCCTATGGCGTTCATAGTCGCATCAACTACATGTCTGTCGAACCAAGCGGCGGAGGCCGCTACCCCTTTAAACAAGATGTTTTTAGTTATATATAAATAGAGTTCGTCAAAATAGAATTTGTTATAGGTCCAGGTATACAACACACCAAACTGTTGTGCTACTTTGGTTGCCAGATCTGTTTCTTTTTTATAAAAAATCCACGCCAGGATAATTCCCAAAAACCCTGCAATTATGGCTGTAATTGCCAAAGGAACATTTAGATGAGCTTCAAACCCCATTCTATCCGGACTTATAAAATCGGGAAAGGGAATGAATCCCACCGTGGCACTTAATATTGCCAGAAGTACCAATGGGAAAGTCATAGACAGGGGAGATTCTTTAGGGGTATGTTCATACTGTTGATCCTTACCCCAGAAGATCCCAAAATATATTCTAAAAATGTAAAAGGCGGTGAGTACTGCCACAACAATACCTACGGCATAAAGGAGTTTATTGTGTTCAAAGGCAGCTACTAAAATTTCATCTTTACTCCAAAATCCGGCAAATGGTGGCACTCCGGAAATGGCAAGTGCAGCCACAAGAAATGTTATATTCGTAATAGGCATGTATTTTCTGAGACCTCCCATATCCTTCAGGTAATTGCTATGAATGGCATGGATAACAGATCCTGCGCAGAGAAACAACAAGGCCTTAAACATGGCATGTGTAAACAGGTGAAACATAGCCGCCATATATCCCAGACCCTCATGACCGTCATACCCGGATACGCCCAAGGCCAACATCATGTAACCCAATTGGGACATGGTTGAAAATGCAAGTACTCGTTTAATATCTGTTTGTGTTAAGGCAATTATTGCCGCAAAGAGCGCTGAAAAGGCCCCTACAAAGGCTACAATTTGAAGCGCAAAGCCGTCTTCAACGAAGTAGAACATAGGAAAGAGTCGTGCTACAAGAAATACCCCTGCAACTACCATGGTTGCCGCATGAATTAAGGCAGAAACGGGAGTAGGACCTTCCATAGCATCCGGAAGCCAAATATGTAACGGGAACATGGCAGATTTACCGGCACCCCCTATAAAAATTAAAATTAGCCCCCAGGTTAGTGCGGATAACCCCATAAATGAGGTGGCCGCCCAATTAAGAATAGGGCTTCCTTCCGGATTGTTCAGGGTTTCGAAGTCATATGTTCCTGTATAGTAGCCAACAATTAAAATTCCTATTAAGAATCCGAGGTCGGCAAACCGTGTAACAATAAATGCTTTTTTTGCCGCCGCAACCGCCGACTCTTTAGTATAGTAGTATCCTATTAATAAATACGAAGAGACACCTACCAGCTCCCAAAAAATATAGATTTGGAAAAGGTTGGTAGCTAATACCAGCCCATACATAGAGAAGGTAAATAGGGATAAAAAAGCAAAGAATTTTGTGTATCCTTCGTCTCCTTTCATATAGCCTCTGCTATAGATATGAACCATTAGCGATATCGTGGAGACTACAAGGAGCATCATTACAGAAATAGGATCTATTAAGAACCCCATATCTATTTGGAGCGATTCGGTGAAGTTCATCCAAACCGTTTTTTCTCCCAAAATTGGAAAGGCACCCTCTTCTTTACCAATAACAAAAAAGTATTGAAAGGCCGTGTAAAATGAAAACACGGTTGTAGCCAACAATCCAAAAACCCCTATGTATCCCGAAATGGCCGGTTTAATTTTTTTATTAAATAACCCCAGTAACAGAAATACTGCTAAAGGAATCAGAAGAATTAGAAGGATATAGGTATAATTCATAATATACGCTGGTTAATACTTCATGGTTTCAATATCCTTTACTTCAACAGAACTTATTTGTCGGTAAAGGTTTATTATGATTGATACTGCCAGGGCAGTTTCAGCCGCTGCAACCGCAATGATAAAAATGGAAAAAATAACTCCCTGCAATAAATCCGGGTAGAGGTATTTATTGATGATCACAAAATTTATTACTGAAGCATTAAGGATTAATTCTACTGAAATTAAAATAGAGATCAGGTTTTTCCTTGTTATGAACTCATAGATGCCAATAAAAAATAACACAGAAGTTACCGTAAGTAGTTCGTATATGGTTATTCCTTGTATCATGTGGTCTTCTTATTTGATTCTGATAATTTTGTCCCTTTGGCGATTACAATGGCCCCGATCATTGCCGCTAGCAATAGCACACTAACTACTTCAAAAGGGAGAATAAATCCGCCCGCCTCGTAACTCAAAAGGAGGGTCCCTATTTCAGAAACCTCTGTAGGGATAGAATTATCAGCAACATTAAAATTATGAGAATACAGCGTTACTAAAAAAACCGCTAATCCCAATATGCACGCCAGGCCAGTGATTATTTTTCTCGATAATTTGGCAATTTCCAATTCCATTTCGATTTGATGTACCAACAACACCGAAAAGATGATCAAAACAATAATACCCCCTGCGTAAATTGTAAGCTGAATTGCTGCCAGAAAATTATAGTCGATTAAGAAATATACCCCGGCGATACTACAGAGAACAAACAATAAATAAATAACCGATCTAAGCATTTTACGACTGCTAACAGAGGCAAATGCGAAAATGATGATCAGGAATGCCAAGAAATAAAAAATGATTCTTTCCATAATCTTAGTCTTCTACACCCGACATAAGTTTTGAATCGGGTTTATTTAGTACACGAGTAAGTTTTGTTCTGTCGTATGTTGAATTTTCAAAATTTTGCCCCCACTTAATAGCGTCTGTTGGGCACACATCGATGCATAATCCACACATGGTACACATGCTTAAGTGATAAATAAACTGATCTATTTTCTTTTTCTTTTTACCAGTTTCTTCGTCAATTCCCCGATCCCAGATGATTTCTATCGTTCCATTAGGGCAAGCTATTTCACATTTTTGGCACCCTGTACAGCGATGTTCATTTTCTTCATTGTGAGGCATAATTACCTCCCCCCTGAAGCGATCGAACATGGTTAATGTATCTCGGTTATCTGGGTATTGTTGTGTAATTGCTCCTTTTCTGGAGGTCACAAAATATTTTCCTGTAACACTCATTCCCGTAAGAAGTGTTTTAATACCCTGGTAGATGTCAGAAAAATAACTCATAGTTGTATCGTTAGATTAAGCCAAACTAGTAATGCCATTAGCACCATATTTACCAAATTAATGGGGAGTAAGTATTTCCATTCCAGGGTTAGTAACTGATCTACCCGTAATCGGGGAAAAGTCCAGCGAAACCACATCATCAAGAATACCAGCCCCATGGTTTTGAGTAAAAACCAAAATACACCTAGCATTGGGATAGATTCTGTAATCCCAAATGGTGACAACCACCCGCCAAAAAATATGGTAGTGGCAATCGCAGCTATAATAAACATGTTGATGAATTCAGCAAGAAAGAAATAGGCGAACTTCATTCCGGAGTATTCGGTATGGAATCCGGCGCCAAGTTCCGATTCTGCTTCTACCAAATCAAAAGGAGCTCGGTTAGTCTCTGCGGTACCTGAAATCATAAATACCATAAAGGCAATAATAGCCGGAATATGCCCCTGAACTATTAGCCAGCCACTTCTTTGAAACTCAATAATTTCAGACAATTGGAGGGTTCCGGTAATGATCACCATGGTTAAAAGGGATAGGCCTACCGAGAGTTCATAACTTATAGTTTGTACCCCACTTCGCATGGCACCAATTAATGCAAACTTGTTATTACTGCTCCAGCCACCTAATAAAATCCCAATGACTCCAATAGATGAAATTGCAATTAAGAAAAAGATGCCGATATTAATATCAAAGGCATGAAATCCTTGAGCAAACGGAATTACTGCCAGCGCCATTAGGGCAGAAATGATCACAAAATAGGGAGCCAGGTTGTACAAAAATTTGTCTGCTTTTTCTGTTCCTGTTAATTCCTTGGTAAGTAATTTGATGGCATCTGCCATTGTTTGCAGCAATCCTTGATATCCTACCCGATTTGGCCCAATTCTCAATTGAAACCAAGCGGCTACACGGCGCTCAATAAGGACAAGGAATAGGCCGGCTACGGCAAAAATAGTAAGGTAAACCAGGGCAATGAATACCATGGCAAGAATACTGGCTGCACCTTCTGACATAAAACTCAAAAGCCAATTATTAACGTTTTCTGTGATGCTTAAAATAATCATCCTTCTTTTTTTAACGGTCTATATCAGGAATTACAAGGTCTAGTGTAGCCATAGTCGCCACCAGATCTCCAATTTTTCCGCCTACAGCTATATGATTCAATAATGATAAATTTGAAAATCCAGGGGATCTGAACTTAAGTCTGTAAGGATTTTTGGTTCCTGTACTAATAATATAGACACCCAGTTCACCCCTTGCTGTTTCTACTTTTTGGTAAAATTCCCCTTTGGGCAGTTTTATTACGGCATTTGTAGCTACTCTGTGCTCGCCTTCAGGAATCTCATCAATCAGTTGTTCAACAATAGATAGTGATTCCCACATTTCTTGTATGCGAACCAGGTAACGTGCATACGTATCTCCTTCTGTTCGTAGAGCCTCCGTAAAGGTAACTTTATCGAACGCACTGTAAGGATGGTGCACACGCACATCACAGGAGTAGCCAGAAGCCCTGCCCACGGGTCCGGAGGCCCCAAAGGAAATAGCATCTTCTTTACTTAGGATCCCAACTCCTTTGGTTCTTTTTTGAAAAATAATGTTATTGGATAATAAGCGGTCGTACTCTGGTAGTTTGGTTTTAAAATGTATTATAAAATCTTTGACGCGTTGCACAAAATTTGGATGAATATCGAACATCAATCCACCTGGAACATTGTAATTCATGGTTAATCTGGCGCCACAGGTTTCTTCAAAAATGTCATTAATTAATTCCCGATCCCTGAAGCCATAAAAGTAGGTAGTGAGGGCTCCTACGTCCATACCCATTACACCCCACCAAAGGCAATGAGATGATATTCTGGTGAGTTCGCTGATTATGGTGCGAATTACTTTTACCCGATCTGGTATTTCTAATTGCAATGCATTTTCCACGGCTAAACAAACCGCCTCATTATTAATATTGGAGGAGAGGTAATCCATTCTATCTGTTAAGTGAACAATTTGCTGGTAGCTATCTCGCTCACACATTTTTTCTATAGATCGATGGATATAGCCCAAATCTGGCTCAACTTTTTTAATAATCTCCCCATCTATGGTCAGTAAAAGACGAAGTACACCATGGGTTGCCGGGTGCTGAGGTCCCATATTAATGAAATACTCTTCCGACTTAAAACTAGTTTCTTTGGTTGCCGTTTCCATACCCATTATCGTATAATCATATTCGTTTCGTCTTCGTAATCTTTTCGTAATGGATATCCAATCCACTCTTCTGTTAAAAAGAGTCTTTTAAGATTTGGATGATTGGTAAACTTGATTCCAAAGAAATCGAATACTTCCCGTTCATGAAATTCTGCTGTGGCCCAGATATCGTACACCGAATCCAAATTAGGTTGTTCTCTGTCTTCTGCCTCAACTTTAACAACGAGCATATGTCGCAGCGTTGTAGATTCCAGATGGTAGACCACGCCAAGTTTTTCACCCCAATCAACACCACTGAGACAAAATAAATAGTCGAACTGAGTTTCTGTAGCACTTTTCAATTGAACCATTAATTCATGTAACTGCGATGGTTGTACATAGGCCGTAAGAAACTGAGAAGCTTCTTCGGAAAATGTTACATCTGGCATCCGGGTACTAATCACTTTTTGCAAGGCTTCGTTGGTCATCGTTTTTATATTTTCAAAGTCCTTCATCAAACCCTTCTATAGGATTTATTTTGTGTTTTCTACTTTCTGTGCGTATTTTATCCTGTAGCATTAACATTCCTTCCAATAAGGCTTCCGGTCTCGGAGGACATCCTGGAACATAGACGTCTACCGGGATCACATGGTCGGCCCCTTTCACAACCGAATAGGTATTATAGAAAAATGGACCTCCGGAAATTGCGCAGGCCCCCATAGCGATCACATATCTTGGTTCCGCCATCTGCTCATAGAGCCGTCTTAAAACAGGGGCCATTTTATTTACAATGGTTCCTGCAATAATGATGAGATCTGCTTGCCTTGGAGAGGGCCTGGCCACTTCAAAACCAAATCTGGAATAATCGTGTCTAGACGCTCCTGTTTGCATCATCTCAATGGCACAACAGCTGGTTCCAAAATAGAGCGACCAAAGGGAGTTAGATCGTCCCCAATTAATAAGTTTATCTAGGTTGGTAACTACTACGTTAGCCCCATTTCCTGCGGGAATTACTTTTCCCGGGAAATCTTCTGGTATTTTTGGTGTTTCTATTCCCATTTTAAAGCTCCTTTCTTCCATGCGTATAACAGACCTAATCCAAGAATAAATAAAAAGATCAGTATTTCTATAAATGCAACAGCGCCAATATCTTTAAAGACAACTGCCCAGGGCACCAAAAAAGCGATCTCCACATCGAATATTAAAAACAAAATAGCAAATAGGTAATACCCCACCTTAAATTGTACCCAGGTAGGTCCAATGGTCGTCATACCACTTTCATAAGGTGCTCTTTTTTGAGCACTGTCAGATTTTGGAGAAAGTAGGTTGGATAAAAAATTGGCTCCGGCGACCAGGATTACCCCTGCAATAAAAAATACGATGATAGCTTCTGATCCCATAGGTTTAGTTTCCCTTAGTCTTTAATTTCATAAATATCTCCTGAAAAGAATAAATCATCGGTCTTTCTGAACGTCGAATTTGCTTTTACTTGTTCCGTTAAGGCATCTTCTCTTTCTTCAAAAGTGACATCTTCAAATGCCCTGATGATCCCTGTTACCATTGGATATTCCATTCTAACCAACATTTGATGCAGGGTAGGATCTTGTTCTTTAGCATTATGAATCAGGATATCTTTTTCTTGAATCCCATTTTCTCCAATAGTGACAACGTCTAACCGGAGGCCATTCAAGACTAAACCTTTATCCTTATTTTTCCCAAATATCATAGGCTTTCCGTCTTCAACATAGAGTTGCCTGTCTTCTCTTACAGCCTTATCTGTGTATTTGGCATAACACCCATCGTTAAAAATGGGGCAATTTTGCAAAACTTCAACCAGGGAGGTTCCCTTATATTTTTCAGATTTAATAAAAATATCGGTCAACTCTTTTGGGGTATTACCACCAATTCTGGCAAAGAATCTTGCTTGTGCTCCCAGGGCAAGTTCACCCGCTGAAAATGGGGGTTGTGTATTCCCATAGGGAGAAGATTTTGTTTTTTGTCCTACTAAAGAAGTTGGTGAAAATTGTCCTTTGGTGAGGCCGTATATTTCATTATTGAAGAGTATAATATTTAGATCGAGATTTCTTCTTAACACATGAATAAAATGATTGCCACCAATAGCCATGGAATCACCATCTCCGGTAATAACCCAAACACTTAATTCCGGATTGGCTAATTTTACTCCCGATGCAATTGCGGGAGCTCTCCCATGAATACTGTGCATTCCATAGGTGTCCATATAATAGGGGAATCGAGATGAACAACCAATACCCGAAATAAAGACCACATTCTCTTTCTTCACACCCATTTCCGGGAGTGCCTTTTGAACAGATCGCAATATAACATAGTCATCACAACCCGGGCACCATCTAACTTCCTGATCGCTTGCGAAATCCTTGTACGTATATTCTTTTACAGCTGTTGTTTCCATGATTATGATACTAGTTCTTTAAATTTTTGCATCAATTCATTATTGGCAAATGGCAATCCCTGTACCTTGTTGAATTGTTCGAATTGAATGGTATTGAAATTGATCTTCAATATTTTTACGAATTGGCCACTGTTTAATTCACAGACAACGACCTTCTTAAATCTCTTCAATAGGGCTTCTGTGTTTTTTGGGAGGGGATTTATATGATGAAAATGAGCAAATCCAATGTTTGTAAATCCTTCTTCGTTTATTTTTTTCACTGCTGAATGCAAGCTGCCATACGTGCCACCCCAACCAACGACCAATAAATCTCCAGAATCTGCAAATTCTGTCTCCTGATCCGGGATATAATTCTGTACGCGTTTTACTTTTTCAGCCCGAACATTAATCATGTATTCATGGTTCTCTGGCACATAGGAAACATTACCCGAAGCGCTATCCTTTTCCAAACCACCAACCCGATGTTCTAATCCGGCAGTACCGGGTACAGCCCAAGACCTGGCCAATGTCTCTTCATTCCTATCATAAGGATGCCAGTCTTCCCTTGCTTCTTTTAATTTGTTGTTGTGTATTTCGGGCATGTCATCTACCGACTGTATTTTCCAAGGGGCAGAGCCATTGGCGATGTATCCGTCTGTTAGCAGTAAGACGGGTGTCATATGTTCTAACGTTAGTTTAGCAGCCTCATAGGCATAATTAAAACAGTTGGCTGGTGTGCTTGCAGCAATAACTATAATTGGGCTTTCACCGTTCCTGCCGTACATGGCCTGTAATAGATCTGACTGTTCCGTTTTTGTTGGGAGCCCTGTAGAAGGTCCTCCACGCTGTACATCCACCACAACAAGCGGAAGTTCTATCATCATTGCCAATCCAAGCGCTTCTCCTTTTAGGGCCAGTCCGGGTCCCGAGGTGGTTGTAATGGCGAGATCACCGGCAAAGGAAGCTCCAATTGCTGAACTAATTCCTGCTATTTCATCTTCAGCCTGAAGTGTTTTTACTCCAAAGTGTTTATGCTTTACCAGTTCATGCAGAATATCTGATGCCGGTGTTATGGGGTAGGATCCCAAAAACAGTTCCATCCCAGATTTTTCAGCAGCTGCTAAAAACCCCCATGCCGTTGCCATGTTTCCCATAATGATCCTATAGGTTCCCGCGGCCATTTTCGCGGGAGAAATGGAATAGGAGTTTGGAATTAATTCTAACGTTTCCGCAAAGAAATATCCAGCATTTAGCACCCTGGTATTCGCCTCTATAATTGCTGGTTTCGATTTAAATTTTTTTTGAAAGAATTCAATGGTATGTTCCGTAGATCTGTGGTACATCCAATACACCATTCCCAGGGCAAACATGTTTTTACTTCTGGTAATTGCTTTGTTATCTAGCCCCTCTACTCCTTTTAAAGCTTCTTTAGTAAGCGAGGTCATACCCACCTCAATTACCCTGTAATTCTCCAGGCTATTATCTTCCAAAGGATTAGACTCATATAACGCTTTTTCCAAGTTTTTTTTCGTAAAAGCATCTGTATCAACTATAATAGTATGTCCTGGCTTTACTGCATGAAGATTGGTCTTAAGTCCGGCCGGATTCATGGCTACCAGCAGATCTACTTCATCCCCGGGAGTACTTATTTCTACACTACCAATATGTACCTGATAGCCCGAAACACCGTATAAACTTCCTTGTGGTGCTCTAATTTCTGCAGGATAATTGGGGAAGGTTGCTACGTCATTTCCGAACATGGCGGAAGTATCTGAAAACTGCGAGCCGGTTAACTGCATCCCATCTCCAGAATCACCAACAAATCGGATAATTACAGCTTCCAGTATTTCTTCGGGGGTATCTGTTTTCATTTCCATAATAGTCGGGATTTTAACTAATAGATACTAACTAAGTATCACTGGCCTTATAAGATACCAAATATAAATTCAACTTTTTGACCGAAATATGACTTTTATCATTTAATAGGCGCTACATGAATCCTACTTTTATCTCAATATTTAAATTAGAAAAGATGGCTATCATAATTACCGATGAATGTATAAACTGCGATGCTTGTATTTCAGAATGTCCTAATAACGCAATTTATGAGCCGGACCAAGAATGGTCCTATTCAGATGAAACAGCCTTGAGCGGGGTTGTAACAACACCGGGGGGAATCGAAGTCGATGCAGACGAGGAGAATGAACCTATTTCGGACGAGTTTTATTTTATTGTCCCAGCTAAGTGTACTGAGTGCAAAGGGTTTCATGATGAACCTCAGTGCGCCTCTGTATGTCCTGTAGATTGTTGTATTCCAGACGAAGATCATGTTGAAACCGAAGATCAACTCCTTGAGAAAAAGGCGTGGTTACACGGTGAATAATGAGGTAGTATAAGCTCAGCGATTTGCATGAGTTTTGCATTACAAATAATTAGAAGTATTTTTCTAATTTAGAATGACCACTCTCTATTTCAACAAAATAGGGAGTGGTTTTTTTATGCCCTTTTTGATTAAATGAATAAAAAAATTGAGTTGCCCAAGATGGAATGTCCAGACCACCGCATATAGAGAATTGGGGAACTGACAAATGTCATAGTTTTCCGCTCAGATCAGCACTACTTTTAGCAACATTTATAATTTATACTATCTCGCAGACAACTAGTTTTACAGGTGTAGATGTATAGAATATTAAAATTTTCTCGCGCTTAATAAGGGTTGTTAATATAACATGATCATCATGAAAAAAGATTTTCCAAAGCTAATATGTGACGCTAATGAGGCAGTGGCCAGAGTAGCACATAAGACGAATGAAGTATGTGCCATATACCCTATAACTCCTGCTTCGCCCATGGGTGAACATGTGGATGTTTATAGTTCTGAAGGGCAAAAAAATATTTGGGGGAATGTGCCAAGGATAGTGGAAATGCAGAGTGAAGGTGGGTCAGCTGGTGCAGTTCATGGTTCCTTACAAGCCGGAGCACTTACCACTACTTTCACAGCCTCACAAGGGTTGTTGTTAATGATACCTAATATGTATAAGATAGCAGGAGAATTATTGCCTTCTGTAATACATGTAGCTGCGCGTACCGTTGCAACCCATGCACTTTCTATATTTGGGGATCATTCGGATGTCATGGCGACCAGGCAGACCGGATTCTCAATGTTGTTTGGAGGTTCGGTACAAGAGGCAATGGATTTTGCACTGATTGCTCAAGTGGCAACCCTGCGTTCCAGAATTCCTTTTTTAAATATTTTTGACGGATTTAGAACATCTCATGAAATATCCAAAATAGATGGTATCACAGATGATATTATTAAGGACATGATGCCCGAAGATAAGATCATGGATCACAAAAAAAGATCACTAGACCCTGATCATCCTGTAATACGCGGCACTTCCCAAAATCCGGATGTATTCTTTCAGGCCCGGGAAGCAGCTAACTTGGAATATGCCAAGGTGCCTGGTATTGTTCAGGAAGTCATGGATGAATTTTATGAACACACAGGCCGGCGATATAATCTCTTCGATTACATAGGACATCCCAAAGCTGAACGGGTCATTATTATTATGGGTTCTGGTGAAGGGGCAGTTCGGGAAACAGTAGAAACACTCGTTGAACAAGATGAAAAAGTTGGGGTGCTGTTAGTAAGACTTTACCGACCGTTTTCAATGGAATATTTCTTAAAAAAATTACCAAAAACAGTTCAAAAAATTGCTGTTTTAGACAGAACTAAAGAACCGGGGAGTATTGGAGAACCACTTTATTTGGATGTTATTACAGCCTTTGTGGAAAGTAATAGAACAATGCCTTCTATCATTGGCGGCAGATATGGATTATCATCCAAAGAATTTAATCCGGCAATGGTAAAAGCCATCTATGACGAGTTGTTAAAGGAGCAACCTAAGAACCATTTTACCATAGGTATTAATGATGACTTAGGCCATACCAGCCTGGAGTACAACGCGGTATTTAAAACCAAAAAATCTACCTTTAACTGCATGTTCTACGGATTAGGTTCTGATGGAACGGTAGGGGCAAATAAAAATTCAATAAAAATTATTGGGGATACAACCGATAATTACGTACAGGGTTATTTTGTGTATGATTCGAAGAAAGCAGGGGCGCAAACCATATCACATTTACGCTTTGGTCCCGATCCTATTTATTCTTCCTATTTAATTAACACAGCCGATTTTATAGCGTGTCATCAGTTTAATTTTATTGAAAAGTATGATGTGCTGAACCACATAAAAAAAGGAGGTACTTTCTTGTTGAATTCACCCTTTTCGAAGGAAGAAATTTGGGAGAAACTACCCAGAATAATGCAGGAAGAGATTATTGAAAATGAATTAAATTTTTATGTGATCGATGCAACGAAGGTGGCGCATGAAGCCAAACTTGGGAAACGAACTAATACAGTTTTACAAACATGCTTCTTTGCCATTTCCGGGATACTGCCAAAAGAGGAAGCAATTAAGAAGATTAAGGACGCCATTGTAAAATCGTATTCTCATAAAGGGGACAAGATTGTACAAATGAATTTTAATGCGGTAGATACATCACTCGAGAACCTCCAAAAGGTAGAATATCCTACAAAAACAACCAATGACAGAGGATTACAGGCTATTATGGCCGGGGATCCTGATCCGTTCGTAAAAGAAGTGCTCGGAAAGATTTTAGCTGGTAGAGGTGATGAATTACCTGTGAGCTATTTCCCAATAGACGGTACGTTCCCAACGGGAACCACACAATATGAAAAACGGGGAATAGCCGACTTTATACCTACCTGGGACGGGGAAGATTTATGTACTCAATGTAACAAGTGTATTGCTATCTGCCCTCATGCTGCTATTAGAGCTAAGGTAGTACCTAATGATATATTGGGAGGGGCTCCTAAAACGCTAAAAAGAGTTCCTGCTAAGGGAAGACCATTTACAAGTGAAACAGAATCGTATATCTTACAGGTCTCACCCGAGGACTGTACCGGATGTGATTTATGTGTGGCGGTATGCCCCGCTGAGAGTAAGGAAATCCCTGATTTTAAAGCCATCAATATGACCAAGAAACTAGAAGTTGATGCCATTGAGAATGTTAATTGGGATTATTTTGCCGAGCTTCCAGATTACGATAGAACCGCCTTGCAAATAACAAATGTAAAAGGATCACAGTTTTTAGAACCATTATTTGAGTTCTCGGGAGCTTGTTCCGGATGTGGGGAAACCCCTTACATTAAAATGCTTTCCCAACTCTATGGCGATAGTATCTTAATAGCGAATGCCACAGGATGTTCCTCTATTTATGGAGGTAATTTGCCAACAACACCTTATAAGAAAAATAATGAAGGCAGAGGACCTGCCTGGGCAAACTCCTTATTTGAAGATAATGCTGAGTTTGGATTTGGAATGAAACTAGCCTTAACCAAAAAGCAGGAGATTGCAGTAGATCTTTTAAAATCCTTAGAGAAGGAAGTAGGTGCTGACTTGGTAGAAGCCATTCTAAACAATCTGGAAGAAACGGAAACCGATAAGAAAGAAAAATTTGAACAACTAGATACGTTGAAGGATATCTTATCCAAACACCAGGATATACCAAATGCCAAAAAACTGATGCAATTAACAGAATATCTTAGAAAAAAAGCTGTTTGGATCTTAGGCGGCGATGGTTGGGCCTATGATATTGGGTTTGGGGGTGTAGATCATGTATTGGCTTCTGGAGAAGATATTAATATTATGGTACTAGATACTGAGGTGTATTCCAATACTGGAGGACAGACCTCCAAAGCTACTCCTTTAGGGGCCAGTGCTAAATTTTCTGTCTCAGGCAAGAGGACAGGTAAGAAAAGTTTAGCATTACAAGCTGTTTCATACGGAAATGTATATGTGGCTCAGGTAGCAATGGGCGCCAAAGATTTGCAAACACTCAAAGCGATTGAAGAGGCAGCAGCCTATCCCGGACCATCATTAATAGTAGCGTATTCTCATTGTGGAGAACATGGTTACGATCTTAAGGATGGTGCAATACATCAGGAAAAAGCTGTTGAAACCGGCTATTGGCCACTTTTTAGATTTAATCCTTCCAAACCAAAGGGAAAAAAGTTTAAACTAGACTCAAAAGCCCCGAGCAGGCCATTGGAAGATTTCATGTACACTGAAACTCGTTTTACAAGAGTAGTGAAAGACGACCCCGTATTAGGAGCATCACTTCTGAAACAAGCACAGGAAGAGGTTGAAACCAAATGGGAACGATTAGAATTATTTAGAGATATGTAGATAATAATATAATACCCTGGGATCATCGAAAGTATGATGCCAGGGTATACCAAAAACATGAAAAGATGGAAACCTTAGCACAAAACCATTTTGAAGAAGCAATTCGCATGATGAAAGAGGCGAGCAGAGAATTATATAGACCGGAAGAAGATGTTGTGGCTTTTTTGGTATGTAAAAACGCACAAAGTGCTATTCACAACTTTTTAAAAGGATACCTTTTAAAAAATGGAATTGAAACCGAAAAGGATGAAACTATTGAAGAGTTGTACAGTCAATGTAAAATAATTGATAAACGATTTGAAAAGATTAATCTTTCTGGATTTAATTGTCAATCTCATGAACTGGGATCCCGGTATTGCGAGGGAGCTGAAAAAGTAAGCAGGTGTTTTGATATTGCAGATAACCTCGATACATTTCTACGAGAAGAGAAAATTATTAAATAAAAGCTATCTTAATAACTCCTGATAAAAATAAAACCTACTTGGGACATTTTTTACCCGTTTTCGTCCCTTTACCACATAGTATTACCTTAATCTTATCTTTTTTTGTATTAAACCAAGTAATACAAAAAAAGATGAGAAAATTATTTATGATTTTGGCAATGACCTTGTCCACTGCCACGGCTATCGGACAGGAAGAGGAACCTCTATTTCTTTTATTTGAATTTATGCATGTAGATGATGATCAATCGGCCGCTTATGCGGAAACAGAGGAATTTTGGGAAAAAGTACACATTCAAAGAGTGAAGAACGGGGACTGTATAGGATGGGATCTATGGCGGCTTCAGCCAAATGGACAAGAGCAGGGCGGAACGGCGCTTATCCCAATTTAACACCTGAAGAAACCGATCAAAAAATGATGCAGACTGCAAAAAGTCGTGATCTGACGCATCAAGTATATCTCGTGCAAATAGATGCAACTAATGATAATTTTGAAATGCCAATAGGGACCTTGGCGGTTATAAATTTTATGAAAGCAAAACCAGGGCAGTCAGGAGCATATGAAAAAATGGAATCTGAAGTCTTCAAACCAAATCATCAGAAAGATGTTGACGCTGGCGGAAGAGCAAATTGGGGATTATTGAGGAATATGATGGGTTACGCTACAGAAGCGTATGCAAGCCATATTACCGTGGATATGTATACTGGCTACGATCAATTTTTTAATGGAACTACTACACCATTAACAGATGCCCAGCAAAATGCAAT
The DNA here is from genome assembly GCA_965365635.1 of uncultured Muriicola sp. GTDB lineage: Bacteria > Bacteroidota > Bacteroidia > Flavobacteriales > Flavobacteriaceae > Muriicola. The sequence goes on along the minus strand of CBDUCK010000008.1, from coordinate 7,348 downwards.
GCAGGAAATCAATGATCTTAGGGACCTTAAATCCTTGACCATGGCTACTTTGGTTAGAAAAGTCCGTTGAACAACAAGATTATTTTAAATTAAATCCTCTTAAGAAATTGAGAGGTTTTTTTTATTTAATTCCATGTCCTTCTCAAGAATCGCAAAAAATTTTCACTGGTAATATTCCTGATATCTTCATTGGAATATCCTCGAGCAGCTAATAGGTTGGGGACTTTTTGAAGATCACTAATTGTATTTAAATCACTGGGACATTGTTCTTTGCCAAATCCACCATCTAAATCTGTCCCCATTCCTACGTGAAGAGAATTCCCGGAAAGTTGACAAATATGATCTATATGGTCTATCATTGTGTTTAATGTTACTCCCATTGTTTCAGGAAACGACTGGCCCCGAACCCAATTAGGAACCATCATCCATGCGTCAAGTGCCATTCCAATAACAGCTTTCCTGCTAATTAATTCTTGTAGTTGTTCATCAGAGAATTGCCTGTTATGGTCTACTAGTGCTCTGCAATTATTGTGACTGGCCCAAACAGGACCACTGTAGACATTCATTGTTTCCCAGAAGCTTTGGTCACACAAATGGGTTGCGTCGAGGATAAGGTTTAAGCGCGCTATTTCGCGTAATAATTCTTTTCCTTTAGTCCCTATTCCACCCGTAGAATCGGTTCCAAATGCATAGGTTCCCGGACCATAATGTGCCGGGCCAATGGCTCTTAGACCTTGGTTGTAGGATTTTTCCAAATGCGCTATTGAGATTATAGAATCTGCACCTTCCAGGCTTAGTATATACCCTATAGGTTTCTTCTTGTTACTAGACATATTCCATAAATCTATGTGATTGTCTAATTGTTGACGATTCCTGATTTGAGTCATCTCCCCAATCTCCTCCATCGCCCTGTACCATGCCAACTGGCCCTGTGTTTGTGCCCATGCCTGTTCAGGAGAATTCCAGCCGGGCAGTGGGTTGGTGTTTTTAACATAACGTGCTATTTGGGTAGCTACGCAAATACCGATTTTCCCTTTTCGTAAAGCATCTAACGAGACTGTGTTTTTCCCTCGGTCTGGTTTATCATGCATTCCTTCTTCCTTCTTGCGAATCTCGCCTACTTCCCGGGTAAGATCTCGGTTCCATTCCAGGGCATTCATGGCAAGATCTATATGTGCATCAAAAATTAACATAAGAATATTTTAAATTGCCAGGCTATAGTCTCTTGCAGCTACCTTCCAGGAACCTGTAATTTTACCATTTTCTACAACCAGGGTTTTTGGATATTTTGCTACAGTAGGACAAATGTGCATTGGAATAGCATAGAAAATATCGCCAACGTCTACGGCTAGTCCATTTGGGCAACTCAATACCAAATGCTCCTCACTTTGCCCAATTTGTTCGCAGTCCTCTAGTCCAAATATTTTAACCCTGGGAAAGTCCATTTCCGGAGCTATAGATTTGTGTCCAAGATCCAGGCATATAACATTTGATGTAGGTTTGCTAATAACTCTCGTAAGTAAAACGGCCGCATGAAAGAATTTCATGTCTTTAAAAGAGGTTCCATACCGTTCATCCCATAACAATGTGGTGCCGGGACTGGTTTCCACGTATTTTCTTTTCGCGTGGACAGGAAATGTAGGGGATCCCCCCATAACGATCGTCTCTACTGTTATACCGGCGTTTTCTATTCTAGTTTTAAAGTCTGTAACTAAATCAAAAGCTGCATCACACACTTTTTTTCGATCTGCTATATTTGTATTCCTTATATGGCCATCATAGGCATGTAAACCCCGAAAGATTAGGTTAGAATCTTCTGAAATTAACCGGCATAAGTTAGTAGCATGTTCATTTGGCTCTATCCCTGTACGATTCATTCCTGTATTAAGGTCGAGAAATAAAGGAACGCTAATTTTTTTGGAGCATGCCATTTCAGAAATAAGAGTAATTATGACCTCATTGTCCACAATTGCTGAGAATTTGGACTCAGGGAATTGAGCTACTAATTCGAAGAAGCGGGCAATATTAGCACCCACAGGCTGTATGGCCAATAGAATATCTTTAGCACCGCTTTGTCCTAAAAGTTCAGCTTCAGCTATTGTTGCACATTTAAACTTTTGAATGCCAAATGTCATCTGCATATCAATTATTTCCTTTGTTTTATGGGTTTTGATATGCGGCCGAAGACGGGCTACATCACCTACCATATCTACCATTAATCGAATATTTTTTTCAATTCTATCCGGATATAGCAATAAGGCAGGTGTAATAATTTGATTAGTGTTTTCTACTTGATACCATGTTGGTTTAGTCATAATAACGTATTTCAATGTAGTTGAAACATAGCTTCAATTTCTACCGGAATATTCCCGGGAAGAATCATCCCTACGGCGCTGCGAACTCCCACCCCAAGATCGCTCCCAAAAATATCGGCCATTAACTCACTAAAACCATTGATAACCAAGGGCTGCTGCCCAAAATCGGGTGCGGAATTTACCATTCCCAAAACCTTTACCAGCCGTTTAATCTGGTCTATACTTCCAAAGTGGGTTTGAATGGTAGAAAGCATGGTGAGGCCTACCTGTTCGGCGGCTAGTTTTGCCTGTCCCAGATTCATGTCTTCACCTACTTTACCGGTGATGTATGTGCCGTCATTTTGCATGGGGCCTTGCCCTGATACATAGAGAAAGCCATCCAGGACCAGCACTGGTTTGTATAAACCTGCTGGCGGCGGTGCTGGCGGTAAAACCAATCCAAGTTCTTTAAGTCGTTGTGAAGGAGTTTTATTCATAGCTGTAATTATATAAATTGGTTTAAAATCAAAATTCCAAAAAGACCTACAACCCCAACTGTTGTCTCCATAAGTGTCCAGCTTCGCAAGGTGTCCTTTACAGACAGATTAAAGTACTCCTTAAACAACCAAAAACCACTGTCATTTACATGGGAAAGCATCAAACTTCCCGAACCTATCGCCAGAACCATTAATTCAGGACTCACACCGGTTGCATCAATTAAGGGTAACACAATTCCCGCAGCGGTAAGACCGGCAACGGTTGCCGACCCCACACAAACTCTAATCACGGTAGCAATAAGCCACGCCAAAAATAAAGGGGATAACGAAGAATCTTTAAGTAAATCAGCGATATACTGACTAACACCACTATCTATTAACACCTGTTTAAGGGCTCCTGCTCCTGCTATAATCAGCAATACCATGGTAATGCCAGCGATAGAATTGCCAACAGAATCCATCACTTCTGTCATTTTTTTTCCGCGACGCAACCCCAGGGTATAAATAGCAACTAATACAGAAATAAGCATGGCTATCACAGGATTACCTGCAAAGGCAATAATGTCTTTAAATAGAAAGTCCTCTGGCAATAATAAATCGGTCAAAGTAGCTACCCCAATAAGCAGTATAGGCAATAAGGCAGTAAAAACACTTGTACGCATGCTGGGCATCTCCTCATCCGTTAGAATTCTGGGATTAACAAATTCTTTTAGAGGAGTTGCATGTATATTTTTTAATGTGCGGGAAAAGAGTGGCCCGGCAATGATGATCGCCGGTATCGCTACAATTATTCCGTAGATGAGAGTTTTACCCATATCAGCATTAAACATTACCGTAATAGCCGTAGGCGCAGGATGGGGTGGAAGGTAACCATGTGTCACGGAAAGTGACGCCAGCATGGGCAGACCAACATATAGTAAAGGCAAACCTGTTGCCGCTGCAACCGTAAAAACCAAGGGCACCAAAATAACAAAGCCAACAGAATAGAATAAGGGTATTCCAACAATAAACCCTGTTAATACTGCGGCCCATTGGATGTACTTACGACCAAACCGTTCTACTAATTTGGAAGTAATTCGTTGTGCGGCACCACTATCTGCAACCAACTTTCCAAGCATGGCCCCCAGTCCAAGAATCATTACAAGAAACCCCAGGGTATTTCCAATTCCGTTTTGAATAGAGTTAACCACGGTTTCTAAATCCATTCCTTCAGCAATTCCCACAAATAAAGAAACGAGGATAAAAGTTATAAACGGATTTAATTTACACTTGGCAATAAGAAAGAACAGGATGAGAATCCCGATGATCACAATAAATAATGGCATGTGCTTACTTAAGAGGTTATTACAGATGTTTAATTAATAAATATACCATTTTGAAAAGAAATAAAACGGATCTATTTTTTATCTTGTAAGACAATCAGTAATCAAATGGACAAAAGATCATTTTTAAAAAGAATGGGACAAGTGGCTGCAATTACGCCATTCTTGCCATACCAGGCGCATGCAAAATCAAATAAACCATCGCTTTCATATAAATATGAAAGTGAAGAGGAGTTTTGGAGAAGAATACGTGTAGACTATGCACTAAAACCAGATTATATAAATCTTGAAAACGGGTATTATAACATTGCGCCTATTCCTACCATTCAAAAATTTACCAAGCATATTGAAAATGTGAATTATGAAGGTTCATACTACATGCGTACGGTGCAATGGGATAATAAAAAAAGGATAGCGAAGAGGCTGGCCAAGTTGGTGGGTTGCGCTTCGGATGAGTTGATTATTACCCGAAACACTACGGAATCATTGGATATGATCATTGGAGGCTATCCTTGGAAAGAAGGGGATGAGGCCATTTTTGCCGTACAAGATTATGGTGCCATGAGAGAGCATTTTAAATTGGTAGCTAAACGGCATGGAATTGTAAACAAAAAAGTATCCATACCAAATCATCCAAAATCTGATGAAGAACTGGTGTCGCTTTATGAAAAGCAGATAACTCCAAAAACCAAACTTCTGATGGTATGTCATATGGTGAATATAACCGGACAGATTATGCCCATTAGGAAGATTTGTGATATGGCCCACAGGCATGGGGTAGAAGTAATGGTGGATGGAGCACATTGTGTAGGTCATATAGAGGTGAACATAGCCGACCTTAATTGTGACTACTATGGGTCTAGTTTACATAAATGGTTAAGTACCCCACTAGGGGCAGGTATATTATTTGTTGCCAAAAGAAATGTATCGAAGATTTGGCCATTACTGGCAGAACATCATAGAGAACCTGACGATATTGGGCGGCTAAATCATATTGGAACACATCCGGTGCATACAGATTTGGCCATTAATGATGCAATGGACTACCTAGATCTTATTGGTCTGGACCGCAAGGAAAAAAGAATGCGTTTGTTGCAACGATATTGGTCCGATCAATTAAGAGATGTGGATAATGTCATCATTAATACACCAATAGAAGCTCATAGAAGTTGTGGAATTGCCAATGTAGGAATTCGTACTATGAAACCATCAGTTGTAGCAAAAACCTTGTTATCCGAATTTAAAATATTTACAGTGGCCATAGATCAGAATAATGTGCAGGGTTGCAGGATTACGCCTAATGTGTACACCACAATAGAGGAATTAGATGATTTCGTGGCTGCTATAAAAACGTTGGCAAAAAGAGTATAATTTTAGTATGTTTGAAACTCAGGGAACAGTTAGAGAAGGAGTAATACGGAGTTAGAAAGATGACAAAAATCATAGTATTTTCTCTAGGCCAAGTCTAGTTTTGAATAGATTTTAGAAGTGTATATCCTTATAAAAAGGATATAGCCCCCTTTATGTAATAAGCAAACTAATAACCACTATATAATGACAGATGTTTTTAATAATGACCAACTTAGGAAAAGTATGGTTTTTTTGCGCATCCTCATAGGATGGCATTTTTTATATGAAGGGGTCATAAAATTATTCAATCCGGATTGGACTGCCTTTGGTTACCTTGCTACTGCACAAGGCCCTTTTAAATCGTTATTTATTGCCCTTACGGGGGAATCTGTCATAGGATGGGTAGACACATTAAATTGGCTGGCACTCATCTTTGTGGGTATTAGCTTCTTATTGGGCATTTTTGAAAAGAAGGGTGCTTTAGTTGGGATTTTGTTATTGGTCATGTACTACTTTGCACATCCCCCGTTCCCATGGTTAGAACAAATGAACGTTGAGGGAAGCTATTGGTTTGTCAACAAGAACCTGATTGAATTGGCAGCTTGTTTAGTTATATATAATTTTCCAACCGGCCATTATTTCGGCCTAACATATCTTTTTAAAGGAACAAGCAAAACAACTAATACCCAGTAATTATGAAATGGACAAGACGTGACGTATTAAAAGGTTTAGGAGGCATCCCTATTCTAGGGTCTATATGGTGGGCAGGAACTGCCAATGCACTTGTGAAAAGTAAAGACCGGTCCGAAATTTTAGAACAACTCAATATTCAACCTTCTTTACCGACTGCCTTAAAAACAATTGGGGGTGCCCCAATACGATTTGGAATTATTGGTTTCGGTATTAGAGGAGAACAATTATGCCGGGCCATTGGTTTTGCTACCAAAGAATGGTTAGAGGAAATGAAAGTGGAGGAACAAGAAACAGGAAATACTCAGTTACAGGAATTCCTGGATCAGGAAAAACTAAATGTACAATTAACGGCGGTTTGTGATGCGTTCGATGTGCGGGCAGAGAAAGTAGTGTCTTCTTTTTCAACAGACACCTTTAAAGTAAAACGGTTTAAAACACACCAGGAAATGATCCGTAGTGGTGAAGTGGATGCTGTTATTATTGCTACACCAGATCACTGGCATGCACCTATGGCGATTGATGCGCTGGAGAACAATGTTCATGCCTATGTAGAAAAGCCAATGACTCATACAGTTGAGGAAACGTATCAACTTAAAGCGGCAGCAGAACAATCGAAAGCGTTATTAATGGTAGGGCATCAGCACAGACAAACGCTTAGTTTTAAAACTGCCAGGGATATTGTAGATAAAGGGGTTTTAGGACACGTTTCTATGATTCAGACCAACACTAATAGAAATGATGATAATGGGGCGTGGAACTATGATATTCATGAAAAGGCCAATGAGCAAACCATAGATTGGGACCTCTTCCTTGGGAATGCACCAAAGATTCCCTTTAATAAAAACCATTTTTTCAGATGGCGTAAATGGTGGGCCTATGGGTCTGGATTATCCGGAGATTTGTTAACGCACGATTATGACCGTTTAAATTGTGTTCTTAATATGGGAATTCCAAAGTCTATTATGGCATCTGGAGGTATTTATACGCATAATGACGGAAGAAATGTTCCCGATGTGCTTCAGGTAAATATGGAATTTCCAAGTTTTAGTACAGGAAGTAGTCAAATAAAAGGAAAGGAGAAAGGAATGACCTTTACGTACAGTGCGACCTTGGGGAATGGGTTTAACCGCCCAACCATTTTAATGGGCCACGATGGTACAATGGAGTTGGGCAATAACTTAACGGTTTGGCC
>CBDUCK010000007.1:0-26191 GCA_965365635.1 uncultured Muriicola sp. | reverse complement strand
CTGGATCGCCAGGTTGTGGATGGTGAAGACGGTGCGAACCGAACGCAGCCGTCGCCGGGACCGGTCACAGCAGCGCAGCATGGGCACCAGTCCATTGGAGGTTCCATTAGTTCCTGCAATATAAGATCCTGTTGCCCGTACATTATGAATAGACAACCCTATACCCCCTGCAGATTGCGAAATTTTAGCGGTTTGCTTTAAGGTATCGTAAATACCATCTATACTGTCATCTTTCATAGCTAATAAAAAGCATGAAGACATTTGTGGTTTTGGCGTCCCGGAATTAAATAAGGTTGGTGTAGCATGCGTAAAGAACTTTTTAGACATAAGTTCATAGGTCTCCTTTGCCGATTCCAGGTCGTTTAGGTGAATCCCTATAGATACCCTCATCAACATATGTTGGGGACGTTCTGCTATTTTACCATTTAATTTTAAGAGATAGGATCTTTCCAACGTTTTAAATCCGAAATAATCGTAGCCGAAATCTCGGTTATATATAATGGTAGAATCTAATTCGTCGGCGTTTTCGGACACAACTTTGTAGACCTCATCTGAAAGCAATGGTGCCTTTTTCCCCGTTCTGGGATTTACGTATTCATAGAGGTCTTTCATCGTTTCAGAAAAAGACTTCTTTGTGTTTTTATGCAAGTTAGAAACAGAAATCCTCGCTGCTAATTTAGCATAGTCTGGATGTGCCGTAGTTAGTGTAGCAGCTATCTCGGCGGCAAGATTATCGAGCTCCGATGTGGTTACTCCATCGTACAATCCTTCAATTACCCTCATGGATACCTTTATCGGATCTACCAGATCGTTTAGGCCATAACATAATTTTCGAACTCTGGCCGTGATCTTGTCGAACATCATTGGTTCTTTTCTTCCGTCTCTTTTTACTACATACATGTTGCTACTGTTATTTGTTGTTAGTTGTTGGTTGGGTTACGTTTTTTTTGCAAAAACATAACAATGAAAAATATGGCCACAAAAAACCCTGATTCCTACAGGGTTCATTCAGCTAATAATCCCTAAAAATCTGCGTCGAAGCTAATCTTTTGGGAGTCGGTATCCTTTTCTTTGTTTAATACTCCGGCCTTTTGATATTCAGATACGCGCTTTTCAAAGAAGTTGGTCTTTCCTTGAAGCGATATCATATCCATGAAATCGAAAGGATTGGTAGTGTTGTAGACTTTTTCACATTCGAGCTCCACCAATAGTCGGTCAGCAACAAACTCTAAATATTGCGTCATCAACTTCGAATTCATCCCGATAAGGCTTGCCGGTAATGATTCTGTTATAAACTCGCGCTCAATATTTAATGCATCTACAATGATCGCTGTAATTCTTTCTTTGGGAACTTTATTTACAAGATGATGATTGTGAAGATGAACTGCATAATCGCAATGCATTCCTTCATCTCTTGATATTAATTCATTAGAAAAAGTAAGTCCTGGCATAAGTCCTCTTTTCTTAAGCCAGAAAATAGAACAGAATGCCCCGGAGAAAAATATTCCTTCTACGGCTGCGAAGGCAATTAATCGTTCAGCAAAACTAGGAGACTCTATCCATTGCAATGCCCAATCTGCCTTCTTCTTGATGGCCGGAAAATTTTCGATGGCTTTAAATAGAATTCCCTTCTCCTTTTCATCCTGAACATAGGTGTCTATTAGAAGAGAGTAGGTTTCAGAATGAATATTCTCCATCATGATCTGAAATCCATAGAAAAATTTAGCCTCGGCATATTGTACTTCATTTACGAAATTCTCAGCCAAATTTTCATTTACAATACCATCTGAAGCAGCAAAAAATGCCAGTATGTGTTTTATGAAATATCTCTCATCGTTACTCAGCTTGTTATTCCAATCTGCAAGATCTGTAGACAAGTCTATTTCTTCCGCAGTCCAGAAACATGCTTCACATTTTTTGTACCATTCCCATAAATCGTGATGTTTAATTGGAAAGATTACAAATCGATCTTCATTTTCTTCTAAAATAGGCTCAACGGCTTTTGACATACTTCGTGTTTTTTATGTGTTATGTATAGACTGAAAAAATACTTCGAGATGGGACTAACAAAGATTGAAAAATGTTCTTAATATGTAAAGGGTGTTTTATCCAAAACGGCTCAAAGTTTTTAACACCGTATGTTGAAATCTAGGCTCGTCTGCTAGTTTTATTGCGCTCGTAGGATCTTGAGAATTTGTATAAAAATATTGGACTCTTAAACAATAAAATAATAAACCGAGAAGTATAAAAATTTGTACTGTGTGGTGTGGATAATTAAAGGGCGTGTTGGGGTTGTTGGTTGTGGAAGATTGTGGCCTTTTTGCTGCCTTTTTTAACGCTGTATTACCTGGTTCCAATTAGATACTTGCATTTTGACAAAACAGTAGTTTATAACATCCGATTGTCTTGCTGTATGTTGGTGTTTTGATAATACTTGAAGAAGGAAATATAAAAGAAGAGAAATACATCCCCTTCTAAAAAAATAAGGAGACCGTGTTTGGGAATTAATTTAATTGTTCCGTTTTGTTCAGATCTTTGATTTCAGTATTTGAACCAGACGTACTCAAATCCAATGCAACTTCTTCTGACGCAGCATCAACACGCGACTTATTTTCGGTTATAGATGCAATGGCAAGAGTAAAGATGAGTGCAAGAAATAAGAAAATACATTTTCTCATGGTTAACGGTTGATTGGATTGCTTTCGAGGGGGAAAGCTATGGAATGTAACTAGTGGAAGAAAAAAATTACTTTAATCGGTAGCAAAAACTCTTTGAAATGCGTTTTTTAACATTTAATCTTACAAAAAGATTTTTATTTGGATAAAAGATGATCTTCCGCTGCCTGTTCAAGTTCTTTGTACCATTTTTTTCCGAATTTTCGTATCAGACCCTCTTTTACGAACTTATAAATTGGCACTTGTAAACTCTCTCCCAACTGGCATGCAGGATCGCATAATTGCCATTTATGATAGTTTACTGCCGTAAGCTGGCTATACTCTTTAACTCTGACAGGGTATAAATGACAGGATACAGGTTTCTTCCATTTGGTAATTCCTTTTTCATACGCCTCCTCCAATCCGCATTTTGCGATGCCTTCTTCTGAAAAAATAACATAGGCACACTCGCTTTTATTCACTAAAGGTGTTTCCCATTCTCCATCTTCTCCTTTTATAAATGCCCCTTGCTCTTCAATAGCCTTAATTCCTTCGGGACGAAGGAAAGGCTTCACTTTGGAATAAATGTCCACAAGAATCTCCGTTTCCTTTTCCTCCAAAGGAGCGCCTGCATCACCATCCACACAGCATGCTCCCTTACAGGCAGAGAGGTTACAAACAAAATCGTTTTCTATAATCTCTTCAGAAACCAGTGCTTTTCCTAGTTGAAACATTCCTTTTAATTAGGTCGTAAAGATACCTTTTTACTCTAAAAAATAAAGTGGCGATTTTTACAATTTTGTACTCAAAATAAAGAGTATTTTTGCGCAAATTTTAAAGGCTTATATCATGAATTTCAATTTTAGAGAAATTGCAACAGCAAGTATGATTCTCTTTGCTGTGATCGATATTATTGGCAGTATTCCTATCATCATTGGTTTGCGAAAAAAAGTAGGGCATATTCATTCAGAAAGAGCTTCTATTATTGCGGCGTGTATTATGGTTGCCTTTTTATTTATAGGGGAAGAGATTCTAAATCTAATTCGGATCGATGTAAATTCCTTTGCAGTTGCCGGAGCCTTTATCATTTTCTTTCTGGCTATAGAAATGATTCTGGGTATCACCTTATACAAAGATGATGAGCCCGAATCTGCCTCGGTAGTACCTATCGCATTTCCCCTGATCGCTGGTGCGGGAACTATGACCGCTTTGCTTTCTTTACGGGCAGAGTTTTATGTAGAGAACATCATTGTGGCTATTGTCGTTAATATCATCTTTGTTTATATTGTATTAAAATCGTCTGTTAAGATTGAAAAAGTAATTGGTAAATCAGGAATCAACGTTGTGAGAAAGGTTTTTGGTGTAATTTTATTGGCTATTGCCGTGAAGTTATTTGCAACCAATGTAAATCAGTTGTTTACTTAAACGGAGGTCTCGTAAAATTAAAATATCATGAACAAAAAAATCAGTATCGTTCTTATTATTCTTGCTTTGGCACTTATCGCTTACAATACAACCATAATAGATTTTTCTAACCCCTTGGAAGGGAACAGTATTATTGCTATTATTGGTATTCTCGCCGCCTTGTGTGCTATTGTATTACTTCTTATTTATATCACGTCGAAACGAATTCAGGAGAAAGTAGAGGACAACTAAGGATTCCCCGCATTAGCTAAAATACCAGCATACTTTTTAATAGCTTTAAGGTATGAAACACATCTTGTTTTATTGCTGCCTTTTGTACTCCGTGATGGCCAGTTCTCAGGAAGTTCCAAAAACTGCAGGCGTTCTAAAGGATTCTATTAAAATTGCTCCTAATTCACAAGAAACCTATACCCTTTATTTGCCAAGTACCTATAAGGCCAATAGCTTGTCTCCAATAGTATTCATATTTGATCCTGCGGCCAGGGGGAAAGCGGGGATAACTCCATTTATAGAAGCTTCCGAAAAATATAATTACATTCTAATATGTTCCAATAATGCTCAAAATGGTCCCTATAGCCCAAATTTGCAAATAGCCGACCGGCTATTTAAAAGTGTACTGCCAATCTATGCCGTAGACGAACAACGCATTTATACGGCAGGTTTCTCAGGGGGGTCCAGGCTTGCAGCCACTATTGCGGTATTGAGCAATGCCATACAAGGCGTTATTGCCTGTGGGGCAGGTTTTTCAAGAAATCCATTGTATTTCCCTACTGCACGCAACTCTTTTTCCTATGTTGGCATTGTGGGAGACCGCGATATGAATTATTTGGAAATGCATAAAACCAAAGAATGGCTAACAAATTTTCGGTTGCCATATGAGTTGCTGTTCTTCTCCGGAGAACATCAGTGGCCCCCTCCTAATGTGCTGGTTAAGGCCTTTGACTGGTTGCAACTTCAGGCTAGCAAAAAAGGCCTTGTAGCAATGAATGAAGAACAACTCGCCAACATGTTAGACGAATCTCTTGCAACTGCACTTCAATATGAGAATAAAGGTGATTTACGAGGCGCTGTAGTTACCTATGAAAGAATTCTAAACAACTTTTCTGACAATGATGACTTAGACAGCCTTCAAAAGAAAGTTAAAATTCTTAAACGACAGAAAGACTACAGGAAGGCACTTACAGCAGAAAAAAAAGTGGCTGTATTAGAAGATACCTTGTCCAGGAAGTTTGTGGAAAGATTTAACGAAGAAACATTTAAAGGGAGAAATGATGATGATTTTGATTGGTGGCGAAAGAATATAAAGCTGGTTCGGGAAAAATATACCACTAACGAACAGGAGGCATTTCAAAACATGGGATTCCGTATTGAACGTCAAATTTTTGCGGTTGCGATAGAGTCCTTTACTTCCTTTCTTCGGGAAGGGAAGGAGAAAGAAGCAGCATATGCTAAAGATCTTTTATTGACTCTATCTCCAAACAGTCCTATGGTACACTACCAACTGGCGCGTGGCTATGCGAGGAACAACCTGTTGAACAAAGCCATAGTGCATATTGAAAAAGCCTTGCAAACTGGTTGGGAGAATAAAGACTACTTGTTAAATACCAGGGAATTTGTGGCTTTAAAAACAAATAATGAATTTATTAGAATCTTGAATGAGTATTAGGAAAGAGGCTTATTGGTATTGGGGAAAATAGTTATGATTCATCCTTAAGCAGTCCCTTTCGTTTTGAATTTGTTTGCTGTACGGCAGGCAAATCCAGTTCGAGTACCTTCTGCAGCATCAGGTCCGATGTTCCTTTTATTTTGGCAGCAATATTGGCAGAGAATAACTGTTCTGCAATGGCCGCCTTTAGGAAACGTTTAATTTTTTTATCGTTATCATAAAAATTCATCCGGATCTTGTTATCAATAGCAAAATTCACAAACTTCTCAAATAGAATATCGTCTACACGAAACTCATTCACAAAATCTGACTCCGTATAATCCTCATACTGGGTTCTGTCTTCCTCTAAGTGTTCAAAAACAAACCTGGAGATAAAACCAAGACTCCCCATACTTTCAATGGTCTCCTCAGCCAAATTTCCGATAGGCACAAAAACATCCGGAATAATACCCCCGCCGCCATAGACAACTTTGCCTTTTGGCGTGGTGTATTTTAAAGAATCTGCCACCTTTATACTGTCTACAGACATCAGCTCCCCATTGTGATAGCGATCTGTAAATCTCTGGTAATAGTCCTTATTTCCGTTTTCATAGGTTCTTTGAATAGACCTGCCGGTTGGGGTATAATATCTTGATACGGTTAAGCGTACAGCAGAGCCATCTCCCAGTTCCATTTCCCGTTGAACCAATCCTTTACCAAAAGACCTTCTTCCAACGATGGTTCCAATATCATTATCCTGCAACGCCCCGGCAATAATTTCACTGGCAGAAGCAGATCGCTCATTAATGAGTACAAAAACAGGTTTATCTTCAAAAGATCCTCTTTGGGTGGCAAATGATTTATCTATTTTACCTTTTTTATTTTTGGTATACAGAATTAGTTTTCCATCTTCCAGGAATTCATCTGCCATTTGTTCGGCAATACCCAGATATCCCCCAGGATTATCTCTGAGGTCTAACGTAAGTTTTATTGCGCCCTGTTCTTGCAATGATTTCAATGCATTTTTAAATTCTTTAAAGGTGGACTCCGCAAAACGATTTATTTTAATGTACCCCATCTCAGGAGTAAGCATGTAATATGCCTCCACACTTTTTATTGGCACATGATCTCTGTTGAGGGTAACTGTAAAAAACCGGTCATCTTTTTTTCTGTAGACCTTAAGATTCACCGAAGAACCAATCTCCCCTTTTAGCTTACTTACAATGTTATTGCTTGGCAAATTCTTTCCGTACAACGTATCGTTGTCTGCCAATAAAATACGGTCCCCAGCTTTAATTCCTTTTAAATAACTTGGCCCACCCTCTATAGTTCTGATGACAGTGATGGTATCCTTAAACATATAGAAATTAATCCCAATCCCTACAAAATCTCCTTTCATGTTCTCAGAAACGCGGGCCAGTTCTTCTTTGGGGATATATACAGAATGAGGGTCTAATTTGTCTAAAATATTGTTGACCGCCACATCCACAATGCTATCGGTGTTTATCTCATCTACATATTCATAATCTATGTAATCTATAAGACGGTTAAGTTTGTCTTTCTTAGAATTGGTAGTGAATAATTTTTCCGGGGAATCATTAAAATGCAATTTTCCCCCTATCAAAACACCTATAGCCAGGGCTAAGGCAATTATAGTGGGCCATATGTAATGGTGTTTTTTCATACGCTAGTTACTCAACTCTCATTAGTAATCCGGGGCAGGTGTTCTAGAACCACACCTGCTCTTTCCAAAAACTGTATCCCGGAATCATCTTTATATTTTATCTGATACACCACCCGTTTAATGCCAGACTGGTGAATAAGCTTACTGCACTCCCGGCAAGGCGACAGGGTAATATACAAGGTGGCCCCTTTACAAGATTGGGTAGAAGAAGCCACTTTAGAAATGGCATTGGCCTCTGCATGCAAAACATACCATTTGGTATATCCTTCTTCGTCTTCACATATATTCTCGAAACCGGTGGGTGTTCCGTTATAGCCATCTGAAATAATCATCCGGTCTTTAACGATAATAGCTCCTACTTGTTTTCGATCACAGTACGATAGCTTTCCCCACTCGTGTGCCATTCGCAGATAGGCTTTGTCGTATTTTAATTGCTTACTTTTTTTCACTCAGAGAATATCACTATTATTTTTTAACAGGATGGCGAGGCACTAAGATACCGGCTTTCCTATAGTTCAACAACCTTAATTGGTTAATTTTTCTTTAAAACCGTTGACCTGTCGATTTTATGATTTTTGTATATGATATTTAATACGCCTAGTCTCATCGACCTAGTAACTCAGCTCCAATTAAAAAGGCCAGGTCGCATAGATCATAGGGATCGTAATTGCTACAATACCCAAAGAAGTTGCCAATATAAAATGTGGTTGTTTAACTTTTAAACCAGACTGTACAAGTACAGCTACTATTAATACCCCCATGATAACCACTACTTGCGAGATCTCTATTCCTGTGGCAAATCCCAGTAGCGGAACTATTTTTTCATCCTCCCCTGCCATTAGCATCTTAAAGTAATTTGAAAACCCCAAACCATGTATCAATCCAAAAAAGGCAGTAGCGGAACTTTGTACCATAAGATTGCGATGGCCATTTCCTTGAAAGACATCTTTTACATTGAACCCCGCCGTAACAAAAATGGTGATAGGAATTAAGAACTCTATAAGCTGAGGGTTCAGTTCTACGATGTTAAATACAGCCAGCCCTAATGACAAACAATGGGCTATCGTAAAGATGGTCACCAGTGCCAGAATTCGTTTCCAGAGGGCAAACGTAAAGGGAATGGCCAGGGCCGCTAAAAATAAAATATGGTCGTACGCCTTCATGTCGAGTACATGTTCGAGACCCAATTTTAAATAGAACCCAAAATCTCCCATCGTTTGTTTTTTTTATCTAAATACCCCGTTCATCCTGAATCTGTTCATAGGCCTTTTGAACTTGCTTAAATTTCTCTTCAGCACCTCTTTTTATGGCTTCGTTCTCGGTAATTACCTTATCCGGATGATATTTTTTAGCCATGGTTCTATAGGCCTTCTTAACCTCATCGTCTGTTGCAGTCTTTTGAATTTCCAAAATTTTGTATGCCGTGTCCGCCGATTTCACAAACATGGCCATGATGCTTTCGAAATCGTTCCGACCTACCCGAAGATACCGGGCAATTTCCCTGATCTTATCTATTTCCAATGGCCGTATAGACCCGTCGGACTGGGCAATTCCAAATAGAAAATGAAGCAACTGCAGCCGAACTTCATAACGCGTTCGTTGGTTCAGATAAGTGCAAATATGTTGGGCAGAAATTTCCCTTTTTTTGTTTACCTCATTAAAAGTTCGGAAAATAGCATTGGCTTTCTCTTTTCCATACGTACTAAGAAAATACTGCCGTACATAGTCTAATTCTCGTTGACTTACCTGCCCATCTGCCTTTATGACAATAGAACACAACGACAACAAATGCAATTCAAAATCGGCCGGCGATACTTTTTGGCGAGAGAGATCTTCAAAAATACTCCGGGCGCTATTTCTAGAACTGGTATTGTCTATAAAACTACCTATTAAAAATCCTATTATGGCACCGGGCAAACGAAATAAAAAATAACCCAAAAAGGCCGCAATCCACTTAATCATATTCTGCGAAAAATTTCAGCAAATATAGGATTTACAAGGGAAATAGGGGGTTGTCTTTAAGAAAGCTTTAGGGTATTACTAGTTCATTTTAGTTATCTTTGCATCTATTAAAAACAAAAAAAAAGAAATATATGTATCCCGCGGAATTAGTAAAACCCATGAGAGAAGATCTGGCATCTGCCGGTTTTGTAGAATTGCATACTGCAGATGACGTACATAATGCATTAAAACAGGAAGGAACTACCTTAGTGGTTGTAAATTCTGTTTGTGGTTGTGCTGCTGCCAATGCCAGACCCGCTGCTAAACTAAGTCTTCACAACACTAAGAAACCAGACCATCTGATTACAGTTTTTGCAGGTGTTGATACCGAAGCTGTTGACGCTGCCAGAAATCAAATGATTCCCTTTCCCCCTTCATCGCCAAGTATGGCACTATTTAAAAACGGGGAATTGGTACATATGATAGAGCGGCATCATATAGAAGGGCGGCCTGCTGAAATGATCGCTGAGAATCTTGTAGAAGCCTATAACGACTTCTGCTAAGAAAAAATAAAGATTCCATAGTAAAACCGTTCTTATAAAGAGCGGTTTTTTATTTTTGTGACATGCGTAAACTGTTGGCATATCCGCTTACCATCATTTATTTCCTATTTTTTGGGATCGCATTATTGGTATTCCATCCTGTTCAATGGATCTGTTTTAATGTATTTGGATACAATGCCCATAAAAAAAGTGTGAGTATCCTCAATTTAATTTTAATGAGATGCACTCACTTGCTGGGTACTCGTTATAGTTTTACTAATCCACATCAGTTGCCAAAAAACAGGCCGTTAATCATTGTTGCCAACCACCAGAGCATGAACGATATTCCGCCCATCATCTGGTACTTTAGGGCACATCACCCAAAATTTGTAAGCAAGATAGAATTAGGCAAAGGCATCCCCAGTGTTTCATACAATTTGCGCCATGGGGGTTCGGCATTAATAGATAGGAAAGACAGCCGACAAGCCCTGACAGAAATATCAAAATTGGGTAAATACATAGAGGCCACGAATAGAAGTGCCGTCATTTTTCCAGAGGGTACCCGAAGCAGAAATGGCCATCCAAAAAAATTCCAGCCTACGGGGTTAAAAGTACTCATGAAACAGGCACCCTCCGCCCTGCTGGTCCCTATTAGTATCAACAACTCCTGGAAAATGCTACGGTATGGTAAATTTCCCTATGGTATAGGGTCGCACCTATCTTTTCATGTTCACAAACCCATAGAGAATAAAGGAAACCCCGATGAATTACTAGCCCAAATAGAGGAGGTAATAAATCGTGGTGTAAATTCATTTTAATGCATACTACAGACTTTGTTGAGCAAACTATCTCCTTTGTAAAGGAAACTCTTTACGGGGCTGAAGCAGGCCATGATTGGTTTCATACACAACGGGTTTTTAGAAATGCTTTGTTACTTGCCAGGGATGAGGATGTGGATGTCCTGATCGTTAGTTTAGGGGCCCTGATGCACGATATAGCCGATGCTAAATTTCACGATGGAGACGAATCGATAGGGCCGGCAATGGCAAAGGAATTTCTTACATCTATAGGAGTTGATAGACATATAGTAGATGAAGTTGTTAGCATCATTAAGAACATTTCCTATAAGAATAGCTTTTCCAAAATAGATAAGGATGCCCATTCAAAAGAATTGCAGGTGGTACAAGATGCGGATCGTTTAGACGCTATTGGTGCCATTGGTATTGCACGGGCCTTTCATTATGGTGGTTTCAAAAACCGAACTCTCTACGATCCCGACATACCACCTAATTTAGAAATGACAAAAGAAGAATACAAAAATTCCATTAGTCCGACCCTTAATCATTTCTACGAAAAACTACTCCTTCTAAAGGATAAAATGAACACCATTTCAGGAAAGAAAATTGCGGAAGAAAGGCATCGGTTTCTATTAAAATACCTTGAACATTTCTACGAAGAATGGAACGGGAACGCGTAATTCACCTGCTTCTCTTTTCGCCCATTGCCCCGAGAGTTTCCCAGGTTAGTTGAGCAAAATTTAGGATTTATTTTTTTTTGTATCTTCCCTATTTAATTTTCAACCCAACCCAATATGCAACGAAGAAAGTTTATCAAAAATGTAACGGCTTCTACGGCCGTTTTTTCAATTGTACCAAGCTATGTTCTCGGAAAGGGGCATGTGCCTCCAAGTGATACCTTATATGTTGCTGGTTTTGGTGTAGGAGGAAGAGGTGCTGGTGTAATAAGAGGTTTAAATGAAACGGGGAAAGTTAAATTTGTTGCTTTTTGTGATGTGGATAAAAGAAGAGCCGCCGAAACCTATGGGTTGTACCCTTCTGTAAAAACCTATACCGATTTCAGAAAAGTATATGACAAACAATTGAAGGATATTGATGCCGTGATGGTGGCAACCCCAGATCATACACATGCAACAATAGCCTTGCCATTTATGCGCGCTAAAAAGCACGCCTATGTTGAAAAGCCGTTGACACATAACATCTCCGAGGCTCGTTTAATGACCAAAGTGGCTAAAGAAAATGGTATTATTACCCAAATGGGAAATCAGGGAGCGTCTAGTGACGGCAGCCGGCAAGCCAAAGAATGGATAGCCAGTGGTGTTATTGGCACCGTAAACAGGGTTGATTGCTGGACGAACCGCCCTGTATGGCCCCAGGGGATCCCCTTACCTGCCGAAAAACACAAAGTGCCAAAGGAATTGGATTGGGACTTGTGGCTTGGGCCGGCCGCAAAAAGAGATTACAACAATGCCTATCTGCCGTTTAAATGGCGGGGATGGTGGGATTTTGGTACCGGCGCATTGGGAGATATGGGTTGTCATATTATGGAAACACCTTTTGGCGTTTTAGACCTTGGGTATCCAACAGAAGCTGAGGCTAGTTGCACTACTAATTGGGTGGGCGACTTTATAGAAGCAGATTATAGTGCGTCTTGTCCTTCTTCATCTATTGTTAGACTTAAATTTAATACTCCAGCACATGGAGATATTGCACTAAACTGGTACGATGGAGGAATTATGCCCGATTTACCGGATGAACTAAAAGACGGCGAGTCTATAGGAGATACCGGAGGAGGAACTGTCTTTTATGGAAGCAAAGGAATTCTGGTATGTGACGTTTATTCGCGCAATGCTCGTTTGTTACCTTCTGAAATGATGGGGCTACTTAACCCTCCCGCACCAACTTTAAAAAGGATTGAAGGCAGTACAAGCGGTCACCAACGAAACTGGGTAGAAGGTTGTCTGCAGGGTGCAGAAACTTCATCCGACTTTAAACGTTCCGGACCTTTAACAGAAGCTGTGCTTATGGGTAATTTGGCCATTAAAGCATTTCAATATAAAGAAATTGTTGAAGCCGAGGACCCTAACAGTAGACCAAGGATAATAAAACCAGGAAGAAGAAAATTACACTGGGATGGTGATGCTATGCGTGTGACTAATTTTGAGAAGGCGAACGAGTGGGTCCGTGGTAGCTATCGCAAAGGATGGGAACTAACATAGTTTATCCCTACCACTTTACATGATTGTATTAAGGTGGTATTTTTATTGAATTCCAATATTTACCAGCTGCTTTTTAGTGCCTCTTTTGGCGTAAAAAAGTATTTCATTTGTTTTTTTGTCTATCAGGGGATTAGAAACCATAAGCGGTAAACGTGCCTCTTGGGCATCGATTAATTTTTCATAATTCATTTTACCGTCTTTATCTAATTGAATCGCAAAAACATTCCTATTTCGGCCAAGGCCTTGTTTAAATATAATTCGCTCATTATTCAACAATTGAGGATTTTCTGAAGCAGTACTAATAAAAAAATAGGTAATCCCGTCTTTCGTATGGGAGCTATAGGAAGCATAAGCCCCGTCTCCCTGGGTAACTTCCGCCTTGTTAATGTTTCTTGCCCATAGCATATCACCTTGTGCGCTCATCTTAGCGCTTACAATATCGTTGTGATGAAACCTTTCTACACGTAATCTTCCACCACTAGAATTAGCCTGCATGCTATTTGTAACAAAATATTCCTCGGCATTAAACAAAATCTCATTATTGGAGGTCACTGTCACGTTTTTAAATACAAGGTTTTTTATTTGTCTATCGTCTTCTTGTCCAAATTTGTCGAACATAAATTGTTCAGCGAACGGATTATACTTTTTGCTTTTCAGATCTAAGGTAACCGGGTCTAATTTAAAATAAGCCAAACCATTGTAGCGGTTGTCTTTTCTATCGGCATAAAATCCTACACATACAAGATCCCCCCGGTTTATTAAAGGAGTAATAGCTTCTGAATATTTTCCCGGGCTGTCGAACGTTTGAATTTTTGTCCCCTGCTCCGAAACCTGAATGAGTTCATATTGAAATTTACGCTCCAGTGCGGTAAATCGTTTTTTCTTAAAATAGGCCTTCCCAACAATGTACACTTTCTCGAGATTAGCAGAGGCAACGATATTCTCAAAAGCATAATTTTTTTCTTCTACTTCTTTGGAGAAATCTTGATACACCCTCTTGTTTAACGCTGCGTTAAAAAAATAAATATCGTGTCTGTTATTCTTGCCTTTTTTGTAATGAGTACTAATAACAAAAGCATTCTTATCTTCTGTGAATAAGGCTGTGGTGGTAAAACCAGAACCAAATCTACGGTTGTAATAATTTTTATCGAGTGGATTTTTAACCGGTCCTGAAGGGAAAGAAAGGAGCTTTTCCCGCGTAAAACTGAAGGCAGTAATTGGACTTCTATGAATCCAGTATTCGTACGAAGCGGCCTCTATGTTATAGTCTAAAAACAATAAATAAAGTTGCCCGTTCTTCATATATCCTTCAACAAACTCCGCGTCTTTAAACTTATAATTATACTCCGAAATAAGTTCTAGGTTCTTATTGTAATGCTCAACCAAATAGCCTTTGGGCTGTAAAATAAGCCCTGTGTAGTATGCTCTAAGTAGAATGGTGCCACCGGTACCATCATCAGTAATTGTTAATAAATTAGAATATTTATACCGATCGGAATATTTTTCTCCAAACGTATAAGTCACAGGCATTTTCTGGGCACGCACCATCATTCCCATAAAAAAGATACTGATCAGAATCCATTTTAGTCTCATACATACAATTTTAAGTAATCAAGTTTTACGTTCCTGGGAATGAAGCTTTTCTCTTCTCAAGAAATGCTGAAGTGCCTTCTTTAAAGTCATCTGTGCCGAAGCATTCTCCAAAGGCTTTTATTTCAACATCATACCCGTGAACATCATTGTTAAAACCCGCATTTACTGCTTTTATTGCATGACTAATGGCTGTAGGGGAATTATTGGCGATTTTGATCGCTATATTTTTACAGTAATCTAGTAATTCTTCAGAAGAGGTAACATGGTTTACCAGACCAATTTCTAAGGCGCGTTCCACATTTATCATTCCTCCGGTCATGATTAGTTCCATAGCCCTCCCTTTACCAATTAATTGGGGTAAACGCTGTGTTCCACCATATCCGGGAATCACACCCAATGAAACCTCGGGTAGTCCCATCATCGCATTATTGCTGGCTATTCTAAAATGGCATGCCATAGCCAATTCCAACCCACCTCCCAAAGCAAAACCATTGATGGCTGCAATAACAGGTTTCTTAAAATTCTCAATTAAACTAAACAATAATGATTGTCCTTGTGCGGCTAATTGTCCTCCCTGTTGTTCGGAAAAATGAGAAAATTCAGAAATGTCTGCGCCGGCAACAAAGGCCTTTTCCCCACTGCCCGTAATTATTATGACCCGTATTTGTTTATTTACTTCTAGTGATTTTAATCCAAGATGTAGTTCTTTAATGGTGGCGGTGTTAAGCGCATTTAATTTTTTGGGCCTGTTGATTGTGACCACTGCTAAGGGTTCTTCCAGATCTATTAAAATGTTTTTAAACTCCATATGCTCGTATTGTTTATTATAGTTCTTTTGGAAATTTTACTGTAAATACGCTTCCTTTCCCTTCTTTTGAAGTTAATGATATACTTCCTTTATATGTTTCTACTATGTTCTTTACCATCCCCAAGCCCAAACCCATACCGCTAGATTTTGTTGTGAATTTTGGCTCAAAAACTTTCTCCTTTACCTCATCAGAAATTCCTATCCCATTATCCGCTACTGCTATTTTAACAAATTCACTATCCGAAGTAACCGAAACCAAAATTCTTGGTGACTCCACATCAGGTACTGCCTGAATGGCATTCTTTACCAAATTTGTAACTACCCTAATAAGTTGTGTCCTATCTAATTTCGCAATAATTTCTTCCTCTTCCGAAATAAAATGAATGTAATTTTCATTAAAGATATCCAATGCCAGTTTCACGGTAGTTACCACATTCAGCGTTTCGTTCTGTTGCGCAGGCATTTCAGCAAAACTTGAAAAGGCAGAGGCAATGTTACTCATTGTATCTATCTGCTGTATAAGTGTTTCAGAAAACTCTGCTATTTTTTTCCTGGCATCAGGTGCCTCAGGATCAAATTTCCGTTCAAAGCTTTGCACACTAAGACGCATGGGGGTTAGTGGATTTTTTATTTCGTGTGCCACCTGCTTCGCCATTTCGCGCCAAGCTTGCTCTCTTTCGCCTCGAGCCAGTTTAGCAGCGCTTTGTTCTAACTCATCTATCATACCGTTGTATGAATCTATAAGCTTCCCTATTTCCTCACTCGGATTTTTTACAAATATTTTTTCATTGCGTTTGGTAAGATCTGTTTGATTCATTTTATCCGAAATGGTCTGCAACGACCTGGTTATGTATTTTGAGACAAAATAAGCAAGCAAGATTGCAATGATTAACATAATAAGGTAGACCCCACCCAAACGGAACAGGAATTCTCTTAATTCCATATTATTGAACGAATTATCTTCAAAATAAGGAACGTTGAGGATACCTATGGGCTTAAAACGGGCATCTGTAATATAGGTATAGGAGGCCTGGTATTTATCTCCCACTGCTAAGTTGACATCAACAAATCGTTTTGTAGCACTTTCCGACAAATTATTTAGAACTTCGGGGTCTAAACATTTTGAAATAGAATCGTTATTAAATTTGGGTCTTGAACTTTTTATCAGTTGACCTTCCAGGTCGTAAATATTAAAATTTACATTTTGAACATCTGCAATACGATAAATTTCATCTTTAAAAATTAGCCCAAGGTTCTCTGTGCTTACGGGATACGTGGTAGACTGAATGGCATAATCGATACTCTGCTTCACCTGTTCTTCCTTTCGTTCTAATCGCTCCTGATGGTAGTCTCGAGATTGTTCACGGTATTGATAAATAGTGACCCCCGCAATTAAAACAGAGGCAATGAGCACCAATAAGATCATGGTAACAAAAATCCGGGACCTGAGGGAAAACTTTTTGAACAAGTATTTCTATTTTAACCTTAAAGATAGCAATAATCAGTCCATAAAAAGTGCGTAGCCTACACCTTAAAACTTAGAATAACCATCTATAAAACACCTGCGATTAAAAAACAGCTCGCTACATAGATGGTTTATGCCTCCGGATTTTTCTCCCGAATCTTTTTGTATAGACGTATCCCTAACATTAATAAAATTACCAGCAGGAAAATACCAATGACCCCGTATATCCAGTCGATCGCATTTTTAATAATGGCGAGAAACGTCACGGCAAATAAAATGAGGGTTGCTACTTCGTTGTATATCCTCATATAGTTAGAGGTGTATTTTACCTCATCTCGCTGCAATTCCTTATACATTTTATGGGTAAACAAGTGGTAAACAATTAATAGTACTACAAATCCTAGTTTCACATGCATCCAGGGTTGTTGCAGCCAACCGGGCATAAGCAAAAGTAACCAAATCGCAAATATAGTTGTGAGTACAGCCGAGGGCCAGGTAATAATATACCACAGCCTTTTGGTCATCAATTTCAACTGTTTTGAAAGGATTTCTTTTTCAGGGGATGGTTTGTCTAGTGCCTCAATATGATAAATAAACAGTCTGGGGATATAAAAGAGGCCTGCAAACCAGGTAACTACAAAAATTAAATGTAGCGCTTTAATATAATTGTAATATTCACCCATTGTTGATTAATTATTTAGAGCGCCAATACCTATTTGCCATAACTTTTGGTTGTATGCCGGAATAACTTCGTTACTTAATACTTCTGCCCTTGATCGTAGCGTATTCCATTGAACATCTAGTTCTTGTTTGCGATCCTTTGAAGGCTTGTTTACTCTTGGAATAACACTATTGGTCTGACTAATTAAGAACAGGTATTCCGCAGTAAACTTGTTGGGGAAATTCTCCACATCATCATATGCCTGTGATTTTCTCTGTATCATATCCTCATCCCAGGCCACCAGATCATTTAGGAGTTTCTGACCTTCTTCCTTTACAGTGCTTTCCTCCATGGTGCCTAACAAAGTTTTTAATTGCCCCTGAACTTTGTAAAGTCTGTTAACCATGTTGTGCATCTCGGCTACCTTTTTTTCCATGTCAGACATAAAGACATCGTATTCCCTGTATTGTTCATCTTTCACATCGAATCCTGGAGTTGAAACAATTCTTCCTGTTGTAGTTGCCACTTCTTCACCTGCCTTTAATCGCAATGTATAGGTCCCCGGTGGGGCTACATGGCCAGTGAAGTTAGCTTCGATGTAGACATCCGGAATTCCCGGCACAATTGGGTGTTTTAAGTCCCATACAAATCTGTTAAGTCCTGCTTTTGTTGATAAAACAGGTGCAGGTGGAGGACCCCCACCATTATGCTTCTTGTAATCTGTATCTTTTTTAGAGGTAAAAGACCGTAGCACCTTTCCTTTATCATTCATGATCTCCAGTGTAACCTCGGTTGTGATTGCGTTCTTCGGCAGGTCATAGTACAACACCATCCCGTTGGCAGGGTTCACCCCATTAAAAGGATTGGTTCCTTTAAATGATTTAGAATTTCCATTCAAAGGGCTTCTCCAGGATGCATTAAGAGCATCTTCGGGTTGCATAATTTTTAAGATATTGTTGCCGGGCTGGTATTGTCCCAACGCCGCAAGATCATCCAAAATCCAGAAAGACCGTCCTGATGTAGCTACGATAAGATCCCCCTGATGCACCATAAGATCTGTTATCGGTGTTACAGGTAAGTTGAGTTGAAAGGCCTCCCAGGAAGATCCTCCATTCCATGATATGTACATCCCCTTTTCTGTTCCGGCGTATAGCAAATCTTTACGCGAGGCATCCTCGCGTACTACCCTTGTAAAAGCCCCGTAAGGTATTCCGCTACTTATATTCGTCCAGGATTTCCCATAATTGGTTGTTTTATAGATCGCAGGGGTATAGTCATTAAATTTGTACCGTGTAGTTGCAATATAAGCCGTTGCCGGATCACTAGGCGAAATTTCAATGGCATTGATTAAACATTCCTGTAATCCTTTTGGAGTCACATTTTCCCAGCTTTCGCCATTATTCTTGGAAATATGAACAAAACCATCATCGCTCCCTGTCCAGAATACCCCTTTTTCATGTGGGGATTCTATCATATAGGCTATGGTGCCATAATTTTCTGCTCCTACCGCTTCAATGGTATAAGGACCACCTCCCATACCCTGTTTATCGTCTATATTTCGGGTTAAATCCGGAGACATTTCCTCCCAGGTGAGTCCCATATCTTTGGTTCGTAGAACTAATTGGGCGCAGTGATAAAAGGTGTTATCCTCGTGCTGCGATCTAATAATTGGAGCATTCCAATTGAAAAGGTATTTCATGTCTCGTGCTGCCCGTCCTAAATACTGAATAGGGGCTGCCAGAATATTGGTTCCCGATTTTGTTTGGGAATCCAAGACATTTATATATCCTAAGTAACTTCCTCCTAAGACATATCTTGGATTCTCAGGATCGAACGCCAGGAAAGCACTTTCTCCACCTGCAGAATAGGACCAATCTTGCTCGGAAATTCCTGCTCTTCCTAAAGAAAGACTTGCAATTTTAACCGAAGAATTGTCTTGCTGTCCGCCATAAATATTATACGGAAACAAGTTATCTGCATTAATACGATAAAACTGAGCCGTTGGCATAATATCTTGTGTAGACCATGTCTTTCCGTAATTAAAACTTATGGCTGCGCCTCCATCATTGGCAATTACCATATTGTTTGAGTTGGACGGATTTATCCATAGATCATGGAAATCCCCATGGGTACCAGTTATTCGTTCCCAGCTTTTGCCCCCATCTATAGATCTTAAAGCGGGTGCACTCATAACGTATACCGTATTTTCGTCATTTGGATCCGGAAAAACTTCAATATAATACCAGGCACGTTGCACCAGGCGATTATCGCCGCTCACCATGGTCCATGAGTTCCCTGCATCGTTCGATACAAACAATCCTCCCTTATCCTGATTAGAGTCGCTCTCAATTAAAGCATACACTTTGTTGGAGTTAGCAGGGCTTACTGCAATCGCCATTTTCCCTTTTTCTTCCGGGAGGCCATTGTGAATTTGAAACCAGGAATCCCCTCCATCTGTAGATTTATAAAGGCCACTTCCTGAACCTCCACTAACAACCATATTGGGCTTTCGTTGATGGTGCCACATAGAGGCATACATTACCTCTGGTGTATTTGCATCTATTGAAAGCTCATTACATCCTGTTAAATCATTTACAAATAATACCAGTTTCCAACTAGCCCCACCATCCACGCTTTTATAAATACCTCTTTCCTTTGTAGGGCCATATAACGCCCCTTGTGCTGCCACGTAAACAATATCCGGGTTGGTAGGGTGAATAATGATGCGGGCTATATGCTGTGTTTTTTCCAAGCCAACTTTTTTCCAGGTCTTACCGGCATCGGTAGATTTATAAACCCCATCTCCGTAGGATGTCATAACACCGCGAACGGCATGCTCGCCCATGCCACAGTAGACAATATTTGGATTAGATTCGGATACGGCAACCGCCCCTACTGAACCTGTTTCAAAAAAGCCATCCGAAATATTTTCCCATCGCTGCCCGGCATCATTGGTCTTCCAAAGTCCTCCTCCGGTGGTGCCCATATAATACGTTAGTGGATCTCCGATTACTCCGGTGGCAGTAACAGATCTTCCTCCACGAAATGGTCCAATATTCCGATATTTCAACGGTTCAAAATAATCTGCCGCTTGTTGGGCACTTGCAATTCCAATGCTAAGGAAGGTTATTAGTAATATGAGTTTTTGTTTCATAGTTGGTTATATTCTTAATAATTTTATTATGACTGGATCTAGGTACTATTCTTCCACGAACAAATAATTCAATTTTAACGCATTAAATGCGGCATTAAAATCATTGATTTCTTTGGTCACGAGGGCATCAAACTCTGTTAATTGTGTATTGATCTTTGCCGAAAGTTCATTCTTCACACTACTATCTTGAACCGTAGGAGGAAAATCATCTAACGATACTAACCGGTTCAAGTGAGCCAGTTTATTAGTAAGCCGAATAGGGAAATTCAAAGGATCTTGTCCACTTCTATTTTTGGTTTGATAAAGGGCTTTCTCTATATCTCCAAAATCCTTTTTCATTTTTTTAGCTTTCTCTATAAGCTCTTTGGTGGCTTCATTTCCTTTATACTGCGCAACAAAAGCATCTAATTGACTCGTAATTTTGCGTATCTTTTTGATAGACGCATGTGCCTTGTCCACGGTGCTATTTACATCACTGATAAAATCGTATTGTTTTTGCATATCAGCAACGGAAACCTCTGCCCTTGGATCGGGAACAATGGTAAACGTCTCTGAACTAGTAGTTCCGTTGACGTTTAAGTGCACTTTATAATTCCCCGGAACTGCTTTAGGGCCGTTCAGGCTTGCTGCCCATAAGATCATCCCTTTTAATTGCTCTGCACCTTTACCTCGGGTATCCCATACATGAGTGTTTCCACCCTTCTTCACTACGAGCTTTTTATTCTTCTCCTTCGCGTAGGTACTAAAATTACCTAAGGTATCCCCGGACATTGATGTATAGGTTATTGCGATGCTGTCTTTTTTAGACATCTCTTTCAAAAAGAAATGGGTAACCACGCCATTTGGATGATTTTGCCCTGCCGTTTTAGATGGAGTTCTGCTCGTTCTACCCTTGGTACGATACGAGTCCTTAGGCTTGTACAATACTGCCAAACTATTTTTTGCATTCGCATTTAATTGATGTAAGACGGTAAGGTCATCTATGATCCACAGGCTTCTTCCCTGAGTTGCAACTATTAAATTGTTATCTTTTATTGCCAAGTCTGTAATAGGAACAATAGGCAGGTTTAATTGAAAAGGTTTCCAATTCTGGCCATCATCAAAGGATATATACATCCCTGTTTCTGTACCGGCATATAATATCCCTTTTCTTTTAGGATCTTCACGTACCACCCTGCTGAAGTGTTCTGCATTAATTCCGTTGGTTATTTTTTGCCAGGTTTTTCCAAAATCAGTGGTTTTATATAAATAGGGTTGAAAATCCCCTAATTTATATCGCGTAGCTGCCACATAGCAAGTTCCCTCATCAAAGGCAGAAGGTTCTATACTATTTACCATACTCCACTCCGGCATGTTTGTAGGTGTTACATTTTCCCAATTTTCACCCCCATCTTTGGAAACGTGTATTAGACCGTCATCACTCCCTACCCAAAGAAGACCTTCTTTTAACGGGCTTTCATTCGCGGCAAAAATGGTACAGTAATACTCAACTCCTGTATTATCCTGAGTGATAGGCCCTCCGCTAGATACTAATTTATCCGGATCATTTCTTGTTAAATCCCCGCTGAGTAAATCCCATGATTGACCTTCATTTGTACTCATGTGAACATGATTTGAGAAGGTGTATAACTTTTTAGGATTATGTTTGCTGAATATAATAGGGAAATTCCATTGAAACCTATATTTCATGCCTTCGGCACCATACCCCATAGGGTTATCTGGCCACACATTAATACCTCTAACCGTGTTGGCGTCGTGGTTTACCCGTGTTAGAAAACCTCCGTAACTACCTCCATAAACAATATCATCATTGGTGGGATCCACGGCTATATGGGCCGATTCCCCTCCGGCTGTAGGTTCCCAATCATCGTCTCCAATAGTACTCCCATCGCTTCGATGTCTAATTCGCACCGTCGAATTATCTTGCTGGGCAGCATAAATACGATACGGAAAAGCATTATCTGTGGTTACCCTATAAAATTGAGCAGTAGGTTGGTTGTAATACGTAGTCCAGGTAGTTCCTCCGTCATACGAAACCTGTGCTCCTCCATCGTCCCCAATAATCATTCGTTTTGGATCTTCCGGAGCAATCCACAGATCATGATGGTCTCCATGTGGTGCATTAAATGTATTGAACGACTTACCTCCGTCGGTAGATTTATGATAGCGTACATTAAGCACATATACTACATCTTCATCTTCTGTATCAGCATATACTCTGGTATAGTACCACGCTCGCTGACGTAACTTCCTTTCTGAATTTACAAGCGTCCATTTTTTACCTCCATCTTCAGATCGGTAGAGTCCTCCTTTTTCTTTGTTCTCTACAATTGCCCACACTCTTTCAGAATTCTTAGGAGAGACAGTAACACCTATGATTCCCAATGTGTCTGAAGGAAAGCCTTCATTTTTAGAGATCTCTGTCCATGTGTCTCCGCTATCTGTACTTTTCCATAGTGCCGATCCGTCTCCTCCACTACTTAGGCTGTACGGAGTGCGTTTTGCACGCCAGGTTGAAGCATATAGGATTCTGGGGTTGTTCGGATCCATAACCAGATCTACAGCACCTGCCTGATCATTTACGAACAGTGTTTTTTTCCAGGTTATACCACCATCTATACTTTTATAAATACCTCTTTCCTGTGAAGGTTTGTAAATATTCCCCAGGACTGCTGCATATACAATGTCTGAGTTGGTTGGATGAATTCTAATTCTCGGAATATGCCGGCTTTTAGCAAGACCTGAAGAACGCCAGGTTTTGCCCGCATCTTCAGTTTTCCAAACTCCGTAACCAGATGAAACATTACCCCGCAGAGTTTTCTCACCTCCTCCAACATAAATGACGTTGGGATCGCTTTTAGCTACCTCAACAGCGCCAATACTACCACCAAAAAACCCATCAGAAATATTCTCCCAGGTTCGGCCGCCATTCATTGTTTTCCATACACCGCCACCCGTAGCACCAAAATAGAAAAGGTTTGGTTCGCCAGGGACACCTGTAACCGCAGCAGAACGCCCCCCCCGAAAAGGTCCCACTAACCGGTATTCCAAACTAGAATAAAGTTCCTCAGGAAATTGGTCCGTAACAGTTGCTTTGTTGCGTTTTTGAGCGCTAGTGATGAAAGAAGTGGCTAAAAGAATAATAAAAAGAGGCAGATGATAAATCTTGAATTTCATAATTTGTAGTGTTCGAATTAGTCAGCCTCTAATGTACCAAAAAAGTAAGGAACCTAAAACGGCTTTTTTTATGGTTTTGAAAAAGTTATTTAATAGCCCTGTTCACTTTTTAAGAAAACAAGTATTCATAAGCTTTTAAAGATCGCCACGCTCCTATTTCTTTTAATTGTATATTTTATCCATAAAACAAGACTTCGTATCATGAAACAGTTAAAATATTCATCCCTGCTTTTTGTATTCTTATCCTGTACTCTGGCTCTTTCCTGCAAAGATGAAAGTGCACCAGTTCCCTCAGATAATAAGATCTTTTCAAAAGAGTTTATTGACCAAAACAATGGGTATTCCGAGGCTGTGGTAGTGCGCACCAGTGATACAAAAACCATATATATTTCTGGGCAAATAGGAGAAGGATTAGATTTTGAATCTCAAATGCGAAGTGCTCTAATTAATTTAGACAAAACACTTAAAACTTCGGGGGCTTCATTACAGGATGTTGTAAAGATGAACACATACATTGTTAACTATTCTCCGGAAATTCTGACAAAGTTTCGGCAAGTTCGAAAAGAGGTTATGGGGGATGAAAATATGCCAGCAAGTACTCTGGTTGGTGTAGAATCGTTAGCCCTTTCGGAATGGCTTATCGAAATAGATGCAGTGGCGATTATCAAAACTAATCCCTAAGAATTATGGTGTTACCAATCTATATTACCAAAGCTAAAACCCCAACTCATTGGGCTTTATTAGTTACAAAAAAGCTCTGTGTCATTCTTGTTTTGATAACCTTGGGATGTACCCAATCTACAAAAGAAAAAACTATAGCTTCAGATCCCGATTTAAAAAATTGGTCTCATTATTTAGGAGATCCCGAGCGAACTCACTTTTCAGTATTAAATGAGATCGATACCAGTAATGTACAAGCGCTTCAAATAGCGTGGCGCTATGAAAGTGGCGAATTAGATGTTAATCGGAATAGTCAAATTCAAACGAATCCACTGATTATTGGGGATCAACTTTTTGGGGTGAATCCGTCCAATGCTCTTTTTTCTTTGAATGCGGCCACGGGAGAACCCATATGGCAATTTACTCCAGGTGATTCGGATCGGACAGGATTAGGATTAAGTCGTGGACTACTTGCATGGATCTCCAATTCAGGGGAGGAGAGCCGCTTATTTTATGCGTCGGGATCCAGGCTGTACGCAGTAAGTAGTTCTAAAGGAGTGCTGATCTCTTCCTTTGGAGATGAAGGCAGCATAGACCTAAGGGAAGGCTTGGGAAGAGACCCAGCGAAAGTTCCTATTGTACTCACCACTCCGGGCGTTATTTTCAATGACCTTCTTATCATTGGAAGTAGAACATCCGAATCACCGGGGGCTGCTCCGGGTCATATCCGTGCTTATAATGTAATAACAGGTGCGATGGAATGGATCTTTCACACTATTCCACAACCCGGAGAATTTGGCTACGATACCTGGCCTAAAGAAGCTTATAAAACTGCCGGTGGGGCCAATAATTGGGCAGGCATGTCATTAGATGAAGAGCGTGGCATTGTTTATATTCCTACAGGTTCTGCAGCTTTTGATTGGTATGGCGGTGACCGTATTGGAGATAATTTATTTGCCAATACACTTTTGGCGCTAAATGCGAAAACGGGTGAGCGTATTTGGCACTTTCAAATGGTGCGTCACGATCTATGGGATCGGGACCTGCCTGCACCTCCTAATTTATTTTATTTGGAGCGCAATGGTGAACATATTCCGGCGGTAGCCCAAATAACAAAAAGTGGTCATGTCTTTGTATTCAACAGAGTAACAGGAGCCCCATTATTTCCGATGGAAGAACGGGAATATCCTAATACAACCCTTGAAGGTGACCAGGCATCTGCAACACAAATACTCCCGATAAAACCAAAACCTTTTGCCCGGCAACTATTAAATGAAGAAGATTTGTACGCTCCGGACCGACCTGCCTTTGTAGATGATTTTATTGATAAAGGACAGAATTTTTATCCTCCAACCGTGAGGGAAAAATTATCTCAGGTTACTTCAAATGGACAATTTATTCCCATCGATACGAGAGGAGTAATTCTATATCCCGGTGCAGATGGCGGCGGTGAATGGGGAGGGGCAGCGTTAGATCCCAGAACTGGAGTTATGTATGTTAATGGCAATGAAATGGCCTGGATTGTACGTATGGCAAAAGTGGGTGAAAAAGATGGAAAACCGCTCAGTGCAGGAGGTACACTAACACAAATACATTGTGTTCGCTGCCATGGTGGTAACCTGCAGGGTCTTGGTGCCGTCCCTGAATTAAAAACCATAAAAGCCAGGCTGTCACCCTCAGAAATACGCACAATGATTACCAATGGGAAAGGAGCAATGCCAGGCATGCCTAATTTAACGGAAGACGAAGTGACCAAAATATCGGAA
>CBDUCK010000006.1:0-27739 GCA_965365635.1 uncultured Muriicola sp. | reverse complement strand
ATCGTTGCTGATAATATTGGAGTAGTACATCCCCTACTATCGCGGATCATAAAGGTATTCCAAACCCCGGGGGCATAGCCAGAAAAAATGTTTTGCGATCCAAAAGTTACCCCACTGTCATTACTATACACATAAGGTGGTACACCAAAATTGGTATCGGGAATTAACGTAATAATACCATTGTCATCCCCACAACTGGTGTCTGTAGGTGTAGCTAAACCTACAATGGTTTCAGGTGGTGAAATGGTAACCACATTAGATTCTGTGGTACATCCTTCACTGTCGCTAATTAAGAATTGAAAGGTCGTATCAACAATAATAGACCCGTCATTAGGTATACTATATATAAATGAATTCCCGGTAATATTGTTTGCGTTTGAGGTGTATGGTGCTCCGGCAATACTTACCTCATAAATATCATAATCTCCTCCCGAAGGATACCCGTTGCTTATGACCACCTGAATTTGTGCAGGTGGTCCTCCACAATTAAGCTCGGTAAGTGTCGTAGCAGTTGCTGAAATTTCAGGGGCAATGGTAACATTTACATTGTCTAAACAGTTGTTAGCATCTAAAACTTCTATGGTATAAACATCTGGCGTAAGTCCGTTAAAAGTGCTGGTTCCAACCCAGGGTCCGCCATTAATTCTATACTGGTATGGAGGTAAGCCTAGTGCCGTATTTACGGCAATAGTGGCTGCATCTACATTGTCATAGCAATAATCCGAACTGGCTGTATCTATAGTAAGTACCGGAGCAACCAATTGGGTTAGTGTAAAACTATCAGTTACGGTACATCCGTTAGCATCGGTAACACTTACCAGATAGGGTCCGTCTAATGATAAATTTGAAAAGGTACTTCCGTTCTTTGGTCCTCGTGGGGAACCATCGGGCTGCGTTAAAGAATATCTGTTTCCGCCCCATCCTCCTACGGTATTAATAGTAACGCTTCCAATATTACCGTTCTGACAGCTCATTGGAGTTACACTTAAACTGGTAATAGCGAACGCCACCGCCGGCTCCTGAATTATAAGGGTTGCTGTATCGGTACAATTGGTATCTTCATCTGTTACGGTAATAACATAACTTCCGGCAGATAAACCGCTTAGCGGTATAATCCCATTCGATTCTCCTGTGTTTAAAGGCCCTGTATCAATACTGTAACTATAGGTAGTAGCGAAGCCATCAACAAGAAATCTACCTTCTCCGTCACTATCGCCAACACAGGTAACTACTTTCGTTGCTTGTGCTTGAACGGAAATAGAACTGATATCGGTTATTGCAAAAGCCTCATCATAGGAGCACCCTACATTATCGGTTACTCTGAAGGTATAGGTCCCTAAACCTAGTCCTGTAAATACATTATTATTCCCATTATTTATCGCAGAACCTGCAGGAGCAATTATTTCATAGATATACGGAGCTGTTCCATTGGTTACTGCAACATCTACGGAAGCAGTACTCGTAAGACAATCTATAGTAGATATGGTGAAATCCATATCTGTAGGTTTATCTAAGGCATTAAAAACTATTGGCGGAAGACTTTGTACACATCCGTTAGCATCCCTAATTTGCGGGGTATAGGTTCCTACTCCTAAATTGGTATACACCGTAGTTGCACTAAAACCGGCACCCAGGCTATATTCATAGGGTGCAGACCCGCCCGATACTCCCGAAATCGTAATCTGACCGCCATTTTCATTGAGACAGCTTGGTACCGAATCGGCCGTTGCAGTACCCAAAATGGTAGACGGAGTAGCCACACTTGCATTGGTGGCCGAAGTAGTACACATAAAGGTACCCTGCTGATACCGAATCATTACATCATAGGTTCCCGGTGCCAGGCCATTGAAGACATTGGATACCTGATAATTAGTTCCATTGTCTATACTGAATTCCAAATTATAACCAAATCCGTTAGTAACATTTACGGTAATACTACCATCGTTTATGCCCCCACAATTGGCATCCTGTGTTATTACATTAAATACCGGCGGTGGCAGATCTTCTACTGAAACGGTAGCTGTTTTTAAACAACCGTTGGCATCTTCAACTAATATATTATAGGTGCCTGCACTGGCCACTGTAAATAGCGTGGTACTGGCATAGGTTGGGCTATAAGTTGCCCCGCCATCTAAACTAAATCTATACGGAGCAGTACCGCCCGAAGTATCGATAGTAACATCTACTGTTGCTGCACCGCACCCAAAGCTATCTGTAGCGGCTGCTATTACTGCTATGGGGCTAATCCCATTACCAATATCGATCGCATCCCCATTAACATCGAGTGTGATTAATTCATTACACTTATTCGTTTCAACCCGAACACTATAGGTCCCCGGACTCACATTCGCAAAAGTATAGTTGCTGGCTGCATCCGGACCAAATGTATCCACGGTAACACCATTTTTTAGAAGTCTGTACGTATAAAATCCTGGTACACCTGTTACCTGAACATCTACACTTCCCAGTTCCCCACTACATAAAATATCGTTGGCAGTCACATCTACATTAATATTCAGATCCTGAACCACCACAGAATTAGAGGGAAATAAACACGAACTTGCCGAAACATTTTTAAGGCGTACATATACCATATAGGTGCCGGGTGCCGTAATATCAAAAAAGGGAGAGTCCTGATAAGGACCTCCGGAGTTATTTAAGCTGTATTCGTACCCAGCCGGTACGTTGGTTATTTCAACCCTTCCCGGATTACCACATATAATATCCTCTCTAATAAGTTGAGGATCCAAAGGATTCGATGAAGATTTAAAATAGTAATACTGCCCTCCGTCTACTCGAACTCTAAATTCTCCACTGGTAGACAAATCATAGGTGGCCCCTGTGCCAACGGTATCATAACAGGTGTTATCTGTATTGGCACAATCCTGAATAACAGATGCTGCACATCGGTTAGGGTCTAATTTTTGCCATTCATAGGAAGCCCCGGACTGACTTAAAGATATGGTGCGTACGTCGCTTGTACCACAAAGAAAGAATTTCGCCAGGGTGCTACCGTCGTTTGGACATGTAACTTCTTCATTGGCTCCTAGTATGATAGTAACAAACATTGGGGCACTTGGTAGTACTGAAACAGATTCCGCAAGAGAAATAACAACATCCTCGGAATCTATATATGAATTCTCCAGGTCTTCTTCGGAAAGTGAGGCAGTCTTATCTAAAGACATATCCACAAACCCCGTGAAACCAGAAATTATCGTAAACACTTGTGAGTGTGCTATGGCTGTTGTTCCCACAACAAAGCAGGCCAACAGTAGCACGGCACATAGAAGTTGCCTCGATTTTTTAGGGAGCATAGGTTAATCCGTGTTATGGCAAGAATACGTTGATTTGGGGTCGCTATATTCTGAGCGTAGTTGTTTATACTTATAAAATCTATTTATCTTTAGGCTTTAAACCCTATATTATATTTAATTTTTTAACGCTCAATTATGAATAAAAGTGTCCTTATAGGCTGTTTTTTCGTTGTAATGACCTTTATATCCTGTGCTCAGAAATCGGACAATGATCTCAAAACGCCCGCTATTACTACTATATCCGCTGAATTACTAGTTGAAGGGCTACAAATTCCTTGGGGAATGGCATTTTTACCCGATGGCAGTCTTTTAATCACTGAGAAATCTGGTGAAATGATTCATTTTAAAAATGGCTCTAAAACAACACTAAGAAATGTTCCTGCGGTATATAACAGGGGTCAGGGAGGATTATTAGACATCGAATTACATCCAGATTATGAACAGAATGGATGGATCTATTTCTCGTATGCTTCTGAAGCAGGGGAAGAGAAGGGGGGACACACGGCAATCGCCAGAGCCAAACTGGAAGGTAGTTCGCTGGTTGATGTTGAAGTTTTATATAAAGCAACACCCAATACAACCAAAGGACAGCATTTTGGGTCACGTTTAGAATTCGACGATAATGGCTATTTGTATTTTTCAATAGGCGAACGTGGAGAGCGCGATGTAAATCCACAAGACATCACCCGCGATGGTGGAAAAGTCTATAGAATAAATGACGATGGAAGTATTCCTCAGGATAATCCTTTTGTTAATGAAACAGGAGCCAAAGGAGCCATTTATACTTATGGGAACAGAAATCCCCAGGGAATGATAAAACATCCCGGAACGGGAGCAATCTGGATTCATGAACACGGACCAAGAGGAGGAGACGAAATCAATATTGTTGAAAAAGGGGCTAATTACGGTTGGCCAATACTAACCTATGGCATTAATTACAGTGGCACCCCCATTACAGATAAAACAGAAATGGAAGGGATGACACAGCCTATTCATTACTGGGTACCGTCAATAGCCCCTAGTGGTATGGCCTTTGTAACCTCAGATGTATACTCGGATTGGAAAGGAAATTTGCTGGTAGGCTCGCTTTCTTTTCAATATCTGGAACGCCTGGTATTAGAGGGCACCAAGGTCACCTACCGTGAGAAATTACTCGAAAATATTGGAAGGGTTAGAAATGTACGACAGGGTCCCGATGGGTTCGTATATGTGGCCGTTGAAGGAAAAGGAATATATAAATTAGTGCCGAAAGAATAATCTAAGCGTACCCTGGGAGTATGCTCCCCAAATCCTTATAAATGAAACCATTTATTGTCTTATACCTTGCGCTACTTGCTTGCTTTTCCGTGTTTATTTATCAGGACAACGATTTTGAAGCCAGCAAAGTTAGAGGTGCCAGAATTTACAGCGATTTTTGCATAACCTGTCATATGCCGAATGGTGTAGGGGTTGAACAAACCTATCCCCCATTAGCGAAGTCGGATTATCTTTTAAATAATAGAACTGCCAGTATTCGTGGTATAAAGTTTGGACAACGCGGACCTATGGTAGTTAACGGAAAACCTTATGATAATACGATGATGCCTCTTGGGCTAGACCCTCAGGAAATTGCGGATGTTATGAACTACATAACAACTTCCTGGGGAAATGAAAATAAAAAAATGGTGACTGCAGAAGAAGTTGCCGACGTAAATCCCAGGTAGGACTATTTTTTATAGGCATCCAATGCCTTTTTAACGGAACCATATTCATTAAGTAGACGAGCGGCTTCCTTGTAATCTAATTGCAACCCTTCCATGAGATAGCGGGTACCCCTATCTACCAATTTATTATTGCTCAATTGCATATGTACCATCTTATTCCCTTTTACCCTGCCTACTTTGATCATTAGGGCCGTAGATATCATATTCAAAGCCAATTTCTGAGAAGTTCCACTCTTCATTCGAGTACTTCCAGTAACGAATTCCGGACCTACATTTAATTCGATTGGGATATCAACAGCCAACGATAAAGGGGAACCAGGATTATTTGTTATGCCTGCCGTCAACAAACCGTTACGACGCGCTTCTTCTACACCTCCCAATACATAAGGCGTTGTTCCTGATGCTGCTATCCCAACTACCGTATCGAATGAATTTATCTCAAACGCCTGTAGGTCTTTCCAGGCCTGCTGGGTATCGTCCTCGGCAAATTCTACGGCCTTTCGGATGGCAGAATCTCCTCCTGCAATAAGGCCAATGACCCGGTCATGAGAAAGACCAAAAGTGGGCGGTATCTCAGAAGCATCCAAAATACCTAATCTTCCGCTGGTGCCCGCACCTATATAAAATAAACGCCCCCCATTTATAAATCGATCTTCAAGGGCTTCTACCAATCTGGTGATTTGAGGAATAGCTAAAGAAACTGCCATTGCTACTTTCTGATCTTCCTTATTGATATTCAGTAAGATATCCTGCGTATCCATAGATTCCAGGCTATCATAATCTGACGGTTGTTCTGTTATCTTTCTATGTTTGGTCATTGTTAGAGAATACGGATATCTTGATTTCTAAATAGGTTTAACAGATTGTTTTCGGGCGCTAGTTCTGTGATCATCGTATTTATTGCATTAATATCACAGGTTTTAAAGCGATGCTGGGAATTCAATTTTTCTGATATACACAAAAGTACCGTTTTTTTAGAAGCGCTTATGACCGCCTTTTTTAGCTGTACAATGTCCCAGTCGAATTCTGTGAGTCCGTGTAGTGAATCCACATACCCTGTCCCAATAAAACCATAATCGAAGGTTATTTCCGAAAGTTGCTGAATGGCATAGGTCCCGTTAGCAATCATAGCGTCCTTGGCAATGCGACCCCCAATAAAAATTACATCCACATGTGGCATGGAAGCCAACTGTATTGCTACCGGAAGGCTTAATGTAAAACAAGTAATAGGAAGCTTTGGCGGGATTTGTCTGGCCAATTCCAAACAGGTGGTGCCTCCATCTATAAAAATGACACTTCCTTCCTTTATTAGTGACATTGCTTTTTCAGCAATAGTTATTTTTTCTTGTAATGCATATACATTGTTGCTTCGCGAAGCCGTATGTGTATATCCAAGTGAAATAGCCCCCCCGTGCACTTTTCGTAATCTGAGAGCTGCATCCAATTCCTTTACATCTCTGCGAATTGTATCAATAGACACCTCCAATTGCTCGGCAATATCTACCAATAACACCCTATTATGCAGGTCCACTTCATTTATAATTAGTTGCTGTCGTTCTTCCTTTAGCATGTTCTTAATTCTAGTTAGACAAAGATATAAAATAAAAAGTTATGCCGTTTTATTAAGTTTTAATTACAATACTACTTCATATAATGCATATTACTGCATTATTTATTGCATAAAACAGCAAAGTATCTATTTTTTTATTATTTTTGTCCCGATAAAAACGTAACACCTTCAATACTATCATGACTGAAACAAGTACAATTAATGAACCCACAGCATTCCCGGTCGACGAAGAATCTAGAAAGTTTGAAAAAATAAACACCAAGATTCATTCTAGTTCAGGAGAAGCTTCTTTTTATGTAGCTAATGAAATTGCCGATCTTATACGGCAACGACAAAAATTAGGTAAAACAGTGGTACTTGGACTTGCCACAGGTTCTACCCCTACCAAGGTGTATGAATTTCTAGTGAAGTTTCATAAAGAAGAGGGGCTGAGTTTTAAGAATGTCATTACCTTCAATCTGGATGAATATTTCCCAATGGAACCAGACTCTATTCATAGTTATGTGCGGTTTATGAGGGAGCATTTATTTGATCATATCGACATCAAAAAGAAAAACATCCACATACCCGATGGCACGCTAGAAAAAGAAGATGTTCGCGACTATTGCAATGACTACGAGCAAAAAATAAAAAAGGCAGGAGGAATAGATATTCAGCTATTAGGCATCGGCAGAAC
The DNA here is from genome assembly GCA_965365635.1 of uncultured Muriicola sp. Lineage (GTDB taxonomy): Bacteria > Bacteroidota > Bacteroidia > Flavobacteriales > Flavobacteriaceae > Muriicola. The sequence goes on along the minus strand of CBDUCK010000006.1, from coordinate 20,476 downwards.
AGGACATATTGGATTTAACGAGCCCGGTTCATCTATTGTGAGTAAAACAAGGATGGTTCGTCTAGACCGGGTAACTCGCCTCGATGCGGCAAGTGATTTCTTTGGTTTGGAGAATGTGCCATCTAGAGCACTTACCATGGGTGTTGGCACCATTATGGCTGCAAAAAGGATTATCCTGATGGCCTGGGGCGAAGGCAAAGCTGACGTTATCAGACAGTCTGTAGAAGGCCCTATTCGAGAATCGGTTCCGGCTACCTTCCTGCAGCACCATACAAACTGTGATTTTATCCTGGATGAAGCGGCGGCCTCAGCTTTAACAAGAGTAAGCACCCCTTGGTTAGTTAGCGAGTGCAACTGGAATGAAAATCTTATCAAAAGAGCCACTATATGGTTATCTGAAAAGTTGAATAAAGCCATTCTAAAAATCACCAATGAAGATTACAACGAATATGGAATGGGTAATTTGGTAGCTGAAATAGGATCTGCCGAACACATTAACTTAATCGTTTTTAATCAATTACAGAGAACTATCACAGGGTGGCCGGGAGGAAAACCCAATGCAGATGATAGCCAGCGCCCCGAACGGAAAGATCCATATCCTAAGACGTCTCTCATCTTTAGCCCTCACCCAGACGATGATGTAATCTCAATGGGCGGCACGCTCTTGCGATTGGTAGATCAGGGACACGACGTTCATATTGCTTACCAGACTTCGGGAAATATAGCAGTTTTTGACGATGAAGTAATCCGATTTCTCGATTTTGCAAAAGACATAGAAAAAGACAATTCAAAACTTCAACAACAGTGCAAAGATGTACGAGAGTTTATTGGGAATAAAAAACCCGGCCAAGTAGACAGTCCTCAGATTCAAGATTTTAAAGGTCTTATTCGAAAAGGAGAAGCGTTAGCAGCTTGCAGGTACTGTGGAGTCAAAGAAATAAATGCACACTTTCAAAACCTCCCATTCTACGAAACGGGTACCGTAAAGAAGAATCCTTTTACAGAAGAAGACGTTCAGATCACCTACGATCTCTTACAAAAAGTTAAACCTAATCAAATATTTGCTGCCGGTGATTTATCGGATCCTCATGGTACGCACAGGGTTTGTTTAGATATCATTTATGAGGCATTAGACAGACTGGTACAAGAAGGGGCTGAATGGATCAAAGACTGCTACGTATGGCTATACAGAGGGGCCTGGCAAGAGTGGGATATATCTGATATGGAAATGGCCGTTCCTATTGGTCCTAAAGACATGGAACGAAAAAAGAATGCGATCTTCAAACATCAGTCACAAAAAGATGCCGCAATGTTCCCCGGTAATGACAACAGGGAATTTTGGCAACGTGCAGAGCAGCGAAATATGGATACGGCAAATAAATACAATGCCTTAGGCATGGCCGAGTATGAGGCTATGGAAGGTTTTGTTAGATATCATTTTATCTAAAATTATGGCGTGATGTGTGAGGTAAACATAAAAGCAATTACTTTTTAATGGCTGTTTACCCTTGCCATAGACTTTTACTGAGCCTATTTTATTACATTTAGAACCAATAAAAGAATATGATCCAGAAAGATAAATGGGCTTGGGCGTGGGTTCCCATTCTCTATTTTACCCAGGGATTGCCCTATGTTATGGTGGTCACAGTCTCCGTAATTATGTATAAAAAATTGGGGATTAGCAATGCCGATATTGGATTGTATACGAGCTGGCTATACTTACCCTGGGTCATAAAACCCTTATGGAGCCCGTTTTTGGATATAAAAAGTACGAAGAGAAATTGGTTTCTAGCTATGCAATTACTGGTCGCAATAGCATTTCTGGCCATTGGATTCACCCTTCCTACCAATATCTTTTTTGTTACCACTCTGGCATGTTTTTGGATGGCTTCTTTTGCATCAGCCACTAACGATATTGCTTCTGACGGGTACTACATGATAGGTCTTACGCAACAAAAACAATCTTTTTTTGTTGGGGTCCGAAGCACATTTTACAAACTATCTACTGTAACCGGGCAAGGTCTTTTGGTTATTCTCGCCGGGTTCTTAGAAAATTATTACGGAGATAATACCAAAGCATGGTCTGTTACCATGATATGTGCTGCTTTCATTATGTTTGGATTAACAGTAGCCAATTTTTTTGTAACCCCTAAGTTTGAATCATCCGATGCCATCACCCTAGATAAACCATCAGGATTTATAGAAGTTTTCTCCTCCTTTTTTAAGAAATCTGGCATCGGCATGGCTTTGGCTTTTGTATTGTTTTTCAGGTTAGGAGAATCACAACTGGTAAAAATGGCCTCTCCTTTTTTATTAGATCCCACAAGCGTAGGAGGTTTAGGGTATAGTACCGCAGAAGTTGGCACTATTTACGGAACAATCGGAGTCATAATGCTTACAGTAGGAGGTATTTTAGGAGGTATTTTAATCTCAAGAGATGGACTCAAGAAGTGGTTTTTTCCAATGGTTTTATCGCTTAATGTGCCCAATGCATTCTACGCATTCCTGGCTATAACTAATACAAACCATATTGCTGCGGTAGTTACCACAGTGGTACTAGAGCAATTTGGATATGGTTTTGCTATTGCCGGATTTATGGTCTATCTCATATATATCGCTGAAGGTGTGTCTAAAACATCTCACTATGCGCTGGCTACAGGTTTTATGGCCCTTGGTATGATGCTTCCGGGTTTGGTAAGTGGGTATATGCAAGAATGGCTGGGGTACGATGGCTTTTTTATATGGGTTGTTTTAGCTGCATTGCCTTCGATTATACTTTTAAAATATATTAAATATCCTCCTGACTATGGAAAAAAAGGAGCTGATAAAAATGAATAATTCGATCATAAAATACGCTGAGGCGACGAACAACCTTACACTTGAGGAAAAAATAGGGCAACTCTTTATGCCGGCCGCCTTTATTAATGATTCTGAGCTAGAAATTCGAAGGTTAGAAAATTTAATTAGATCGCATCGTATTGGTGGCATTTGTTTCTTTCACAGCAGAGCAAGCGCCGCAACCAACTATGAAGGGAATAAAAAAGTGGTCTACAATGCCAATAGTTTTAAAGAACTCCAAAAGTTAATAAAACGGTACCAAAGCGTATCTAAGTATCCATTACTCATCAGCATCGATGCAGAATGGGGATTGGCTATGCGGGTAGAAGACACCCCACAATACCCCTACCCACTTACTTTAGGAGCAACAAACGATCCGGAGCTTGTTTTTAAAGTAGGCCAACAGATTGCCGAAGATTGCAAATTAGCAGGGATACACTGGAATTTTGCTCCTGTGGGAGACATAAATAATAATCCCGAAAATCCGGTTATTGGATATCGCTCATTTGGAAGCGATAAAGACCAGGTAGCGTCTAATGCAATTTCGTTCTCCAAAGGTATGCAGAGCGCTGGTATTCTAAGCTGCGTGAAGCACTTTCCGGGGCATGGAGACACTGCCACCGATTCCCATTTAGGCCTTCCTGTTATTACTAAAACAAAAGAAGAACTCTTTCGAAATGAATTTGTGCCATTTCAGGAATTAATTCGAAATGGTGTAGATTCCGTCATGGTGGGGCACTTGTCTGTCCCCGCTATTACAGCAGGGGAAAAAACCTCAGCGTCAATTTCCAAGGAAATGATCAAAGGGGTTTTAAGATCAGAACTTGGGTTTAAAGGAGTGGTAGTTTCAGATGCATTAAATATGCATAGTGTATCTAAATTATTCAATATAAAAGGCACCTTAGAATGGCTTGCTTTTGATGCAGGCAACGATGTTCTTTGCTTTGCAGAACATGTTCCTGAGGGTATTAAGACAATATCCGAAAAGGCCACAGAAAATGAAGTAGAAGCTAGTTTTGAGCGTGTTTGGAAATTAAAGGAAAAGGCCCTAAATCAAATGACTGAGATTCCTGTAGATTTGAGTAATCCCCTGTCAATTAATAAAGAGGTGGCTATAAAAAGTCTTACTTTATTCAAGGGTGGGGAATCTGATATAGCGGGCTTTCGAAAACAACATTTTGTTGGGGTTTCGGTAGCTAACAAGGCCACTAGTATCTTTTTTGATCGCATCACGAATGCAACCAACACCAGCTACCGGAGTGCAACAGGCTCTAATCTTAAAAATCTAAAAGAAGAATTGAAAGACGTTAAAAATATTCTGTTGGCTATAGAACCTCCATCCATAAAACCAAAAGATCATTTTTCCTTACAAGCGAATATTTTATCATTTATTAATGACATAATTGAAAATAAAAATGTGCTTATATACCTCTTCGGTAATCCCTATTTTTTAAGGATATTGCCCCTTAATAATACTGCCGGCGTGGTAATTGCCTACCAAAATTTTAGTATTTTTCAAAAAAATGCCGCAGATCATTTCTTAGGTAAGACAACTGCACAAGGAACACTTCCTGTTAGCATTTAATTAAAGGATTATGAAGGTTCATAAGGTCATAGGGTTAATGTCTGGTACTTCTCTGGATGGATTAGATATGGCCTACTGTCATATCTGGAAACAGCCAAACCATTGGGAATATGAGATTCAACATTCAAAGAGTATTCCCTATGATACTGTAATGCAGAAAAAACTTCAGGATGCCATAAAGTGGCCTGCAGATCAGTTGCTGGGTTTTCACAGTAGTTATGGGAGTTGGCTGGGAGAACAAGTACGTATGTTTGTTAAAGATGCCGGGTTACAGGTTGATTATATTGCCAGCCACGGGCACACCATACACCATCAACCCAAAGAAGGCTTTACTTTTCAGTTGGGAGAAGGGCAACATGTGGCCAATGCCAGTGGCCTTAAAACAATTTGCGACTTCCGAACCAACGATGTAGCTTTAGGTGGCCAAGGAGCACCACTGGTTCCAATTGGGGATAGGTTACTTTTTAATTCGTATGATTTTTGTTTGAACCTAGGAGGAATTAGTAATATTTCTTTTGAATTGGAAGGTCAGCGTTTCGCATTCGATATAGGCATAGCCAATATGCTTTTGAACCATATTACAAGGCAATATGGATTGCCATATGACGATGGGGGCAAACTCGCAGAAAAAGGTACTGTACTACCCAACTTTTTAGGGGAACTTAATGCGCTCGCATATTATACAGAGCCTTATCCCAAATCCACCGGGTATGAATGGTTTTATGAACAGATTTTACCCATACTCAATAAGCATAATGCTCCTATGGAATCCCTGCTTTCTACTTCCATACATCATATTTGCGAACAGGTTGCAATTCAGGTTAAGGCGCTCGCAAATAAAGGCCAAAACAAGGTATTGGTAACCGGCGGAGGGGCCTTAAATACCTATATGATGGAGGTTTTACAACAAAAATTAGGAGACAAAATCCAGCTAGTGATTCCTGACAAACAATTAATAGAATTTAAAGAAGCCCTTGTATTTGCCTTTATGGGTGCATTACGGGTGGTACAAGAAATTAATGTCTTACACAGCGTTACCGGGGCAAAAACAGATTCTTCTTCAGGTGTTGTATTCTTGCCGAGTTAGTTTAATTCATAGCATACGTTATGTTCCGCAATTAGGTAATTAGTCATCATACTTTTACAAAGGGATATTTCCGTGTTTGCGCTTTGGCGTATTTACTTCTTTATTTTCGAGCATAGTAAAGGCCTTTATTAATTTTCTTCTTGTGTTTTTAGGATCAATTACCTCGTCTATAAATCCTCGTCTGGCTGCTCTAAAAGGATTGGCAAATTTTTCCGCGTATGCAGCTTCTTTTTTGGCCAGTTCTTTTATGGGGTCCTCAGCTTCACTTATCTCTTTTCTAAATATTATTTCACTGGCACCTTTAGCTCCCATAACGGCAATTTCCGCGGAGGGCCATGCATAATTGAAGTCGGCCCCAATATGCTTGGAGTTCATAACATCATACGCCCCACCATACGCTTTTCTGGTGATGACGGTTACCCGTGGTACAGTGGCTTCACTCAGTGCATATAGTAATTTGGCACCATGTACAATAATCCCATTCCACTCCTGGTCGGTCCCTGGCAAAAATCCGGGTACATCTACTAAAACTAACAACGGAATATTAAAGCTGTCACAAAAACGGGTAAATCTGGCAGCCTTTCTGGAACTATTTACATCTAACACCCCTGCCAGGAACATGGGCTGATTAGCTATTATTCCTATACTACGCCCACCAAGTCTTGCAAAACCTACGATTATATTTTCTGCGAACTCTTTATGAATTTCATAGAATGAATCGTCATCTATGATTCCTCCGATCACATCGTGCATGTCATAGGGCTTATTCGAATTGTCTGGTACAATCCCCTCTAATTCTTCACGAACCTCTTCCTGAAACGTAAATGGCAGATTCTTTGCTTTCTCACGATTACTCTGTGGGAGATAGCTCAATAATTTCTTTACATCTTCAAGGCATTCAATATCATTGGACGAAGACTTATGAGCCACGCCCGATTTACTGGCATGGGTACTAGCACCCCCTAGTTCCTCAGAAGTAACCTCCTCATTGGTTACGGTCTTAACCACATTAGGGCCTGTAACGAACATATAGCTGGTTTCCTCAACCATAATGGTAAAATCTGTCATGGCCGGTGAATACACCGCACCTCCTGCACAAGGGCCCATGATAGCTGATATCTGTGGTACCACCCCTGAAGCCTGCACATTTCTATAGAAGATATCGGCATAGCCTCCCAAAGAACGAACCCCTTCCTGAATCCGCGCTCCACCTGAATCATTTAAACCAATGATAGGAGCTCCTACGTTCACCGCTAAATCCATGATCTTACAAATCTTTTCCGCATGGGTCTCCGACAATGCTCCGCCAAAAACGGTAAAATCTTGCGCATACACATAGACCAATCTGCCATGTACGGTCCCGTATCCTGTAACTACACCATCGCCAAAGAAAACTTGTTTCTCCATACCAAAATCTGTGGTACGATGTGTTACCATTATTCCCATTTCTTCAAAAGATCCTTCATCTAAAAAGTATTCTATTCGCTCTCTTGCCGTAAGCTTTTTTTTCTGATGCTGCTTATCTATACGATGTTGACCGCCACCAAGAAGTGCCAGTTTTCTTCGTTCATTAAGTTTTTCTCTTTTGGGATCCATAGACTAATTTATTGGTGTTCTAAGAATTTTTTGATCTGCCAGGTACTGCTTTAATGCAACTAAAGCCGCTATTTCTGCTCCTTCAATAGCTTGTTTTTTTAAAATTTCCGGGGAATAATAATCTTTGACAAAATGAGTGTCGAAATCACCGGTTCTAAATGCCTCGTGTTCAAATACATATTTCCCAAAAGGCAAGGTAGTTTGCACCCCTTCTATATGGTAAGAATCTATAGCTTTTATGATTCGCTGTATGGCCTCTTCTCTGTTCTTCCCATAAGTAATTAATTTTGACAACATAGGATCGTAATAAATAGGCACATCCATCCCTTCCTCAAAACCATTATCAACCCTAACTCCTTCACCAACAGGTAATTTATAGATATCTAAGGTACCCACACTTGGCAAGAAGTTATTTAAAGGATCTTCGGCATACACCCTAAGTTCTATCGCATGTCCTACTATTTTAAGATCTTCCTGTTTCATAGGCAATACCTCTCCCCGAGCAACCCTTATTTGTAATTCTACCAGGTCTACTCCCGATATTAATTCGGTAACAGGGTGCTCTACCTGAAGTCGGGTATTCATCTCCAGAAAATAATAGTTGTGATCTGCATCCATGAGAAATTCTACCGTTCCCGCCCCAAGATATTCGCAAGATCTCGCTACATTAGCGCGTTGCCTCATCAAGGAAAGGAGACGGTGCTTCTTCTACCACTTTTTGATGACGGCGTTGAATACTGCACTCGCGCTCAAAGAAATAGAGGATATTTCCATGACTATCTGCCATTATTTGTATTTCAATATGACGAGGTGAGGAAACATATTTTTCTATAAAAACAGACCCATCACCAAAAGCTGAAGTGGCCTCACTAATAGCCCTATTCATCTGGGACTCTAACTCGTTCTCACTTTCTACAACGCGCATTCCTTTCCCTCCACCGCCTGCAGAAGCTTTTATGAGAATTGGAAAACCAATTTGTTTGGCAATTTCCTTGGCTTTGGCAATATCCGTTATGGCTTCGTCTATTCCTGGTACCATAGGAATATCATAATGCTTTACAGCCTCCTTGGCTGCAAGCTTACTACCCATCACTTTTATAGCCTTTGGTTTTGGTCCAATAAAAACGATTCCATTGTCTTCAACCTCCTGTGCAAAGTCTGCATTTTCGCTTAAAAATCCGTATCCGGGATGAATAGCATCTACCTGCAATCGTTTGGCCTCTTCAATTATTTTAGATCCTCTCAAATACGACTCACTAGACGGTGCCTCTCCTATCCAAACTGCCTCATCAGCAAACTTAACATGGGGAGCATTCCTGTCTGCCGAGGAATAAACGGCAACCGTTTTAATTCCCATTTTTTGGGCAGTCGTCATTACTCTGATGGCAATCTCTCCTCTATTCGCTATTAATATTTTTTTCATTGTTCTGCAGTTTTTATTCAAACGTAATCAGTAATTGTTTTTTCTCCACAGTATCCCCTTTAGCCACAGCAATATGCTTTATTACGCCTTCCCTCGGAGACGAAAGTATATTCTCCATTTTCATAGCTTCTAAAATGAGTAAAGGATCATTTTCATTAACCTGCTGTCCTACTTCAATTGGTATTTCCAACACAAGCCCTGGCATGGGAGCTACAATAGTGCTTATGCTCTTTGATGTTCCCAAAGAAAACCCCATGTTGCTTATTTGCTTATCCAATGCATTCTTTATAACTACTTCATAGGTCTCATTTCCTACTTTTACAACATATGTGCGTTCCTGAAAGTTACTGCGTATTATGTTGACAGCAAATGGCTTACTATCTTTTATAACATGATAATTTGAAACTGCGATCTGCAGTATATCTGCCTTTTGAAGATCTTGTTCTGAATGGAAAAAATTGATGTTCCCATTAACTATTGTGTTAAATTTTTGATCCATTAATTTAAAGTTAAAAGATTTTATACTCACTGGTAAAAAGGGTATAAGTTATGTAAAAATTGTGGCATAACATATCGGTTTATGATCTACTTTAATCCAGATCTATAAATAGAATTACATCTCAAAATTAGATCCTAAAAAATGATTCATTTATGAACTATATCATGTTATTTTAGATTTAAAACGCAGTAATTTTAGTATCTCAGAATGTACTTATGAATGCGGGTTAGATATGAACTCAAATCCTTATTTTTGATATAAATTAATGTAATATGTTGATCATAGGAATTGCCGGGGGAACAGGGTGTGGTAAAACAACCGTCGTAAATCAAATCATCAACGAATTACCTGGTGAAGAGGTTGGGGTCATTTCTCAGGATTCATATTATAATGATCTGTCGCATCTTCCCTATGAAGAGCGTACCAATATTAATTTTGATCATCCAAGGGCCATAGATTTTGATCTTCTGGGAAAGCATCTGACAACCCTCAGGGAAGGAAAGCCAATAGATCAACCCGTATATTCTTTCCCAAAACACAATCGTACAAAAGATACGATACACACACATCCTCGTAAAGTGATGATTGTTGAAGGGATATTAATTTTAACCCATCCGGCCATACGCGATATGTTCGACATTAAAATTTTTGTGCATGCAGATACGGATGAACGATTAATAAGAAGACTGAAAAGGGATATCAACGAGCGAGGAAGAGATATTGAAGAGGTGTTAGCCAGATATCAAACAACACTAAAACCCATGCACGACCAATTCATTGAGCCTACCAAAGAATACGCGGATATTATTATCCCCAACAACAAATACAATACAGTAGCCGTGGACATTGTGAGAACCATTATAACAGATAATTTGAACTAGAGCTAATGGGACTTAAAAATTTGAAAAAGAAGAAATGGTTTGGAATTGCTACCAATATCTACGTCATTGTACTAACGGCATTTGTCATTTGGATGGTGTTCTTTGACACCAATTCTTTAATGATCCATTTAGAGTTAAAAAAACAAATAAAAACACTCGAGAAACAACAGGAATTTCTTAAAGAGGAAATTCAAAAGGATAAAAAGACGTTGGAAAAGCTCTCGGATCCCAAAGAATTAGAAAAATTTGCGAGAGAACAGTACTATTTAAAAAAGAAGAATGAGGAAATTTATTTGATTGAATATGAAGACAGCCTAAAACTAAAGAAAGATGAAGAAGACTAATTGGTTAGCAGACTTTCCGCCGGTATCAGCGAAGGGTTGGAAACAACAAATTCAAACAGATTTAAAAGGAGCCGATTATAATGAACATCTTATCTGGCCCTCTCCGGAACAGATCCATGTTAAACCTTTTTATCATGCAGATGACATGGAGGATACTCCGTCTTCTACAATAACAACTCCGGAAAATTGGCATATTGGCCAGGAAATTTATGTGCAGAATGTCCTGAAATCGAACCACAAAGCTCAGGATGTGATTGCAAGAGGTGCAGAAAGTATCATATTTAAGCTACCTTCCGAAGATATCGACCTAAAAGAACTATTAAAAGGCATAGACCTAAAAGCAGTACCGATTCACTTAAAACTAGATTTCTTATCCCCCACTTTCTGTAAAAAGATAACTGGTTTAAAGCAAGAAATAAGTGCCAAAATAACCGTCCATATAGACATTTATGGACATCTGGCACGCACAGGAAACTGGTATTATTCCATGGAGAAAGACCATAACCTACTAAACGAAATACGAGAGGAAATGGACTCAATTCCTTTCCTGAGCATAGACTGTTCGCTTTTTCAAAATGCTGGGGCCAACAGGGTACAAGAATTGGCCTATTCCCTATCACAGGCCTATGAATACCTTACCTTCTTTGAAAATCAAAAGAGCGGATTGGTTTGCGAACCCATCTTTCAGGTTGCCACAGATAGCAATTATTTCTTTGAGATTGCAAAAATTAGGGCATTGCGGGGGTTATGGACTACTCTTGCGCATGAATTCAAAGCCCCGGAAACGTGCCATATTATTGCTTATCCGACCAAGCGCAACAAGACAGTGTATGAATACAACACCAACCTGTTGCGTTCCACAACAGAATGTATGGCGGCAGTTTTGGGCGGTGCAAATACCATTTGCAACCTGCCCTATGATGCCATCTACCATAAGGATAATGAATTTGGGGAGCGCATTGCACGCAACCAATTGTTAATACTTAAAAACGAAAGTTATTTTGGGGCTGTATCCAACGCCGCAGATGGAACCTACTATATTGAAAGCCTCACCAATCAGCTAGCAACAAAGGCTTTAGTACTATTTAAGAATATAGAGACCACTGGTGGTTTCTTAAAAAATATAAAGAATCATACGATTCAGAAGAAAATAAAAGAGAGCGCAGATAAGGCATTACAACGATTCGAATTAAAAGAAGAGATCCTGGTAGGATCCAATAAATATGAAAATCCTCAGGATACCATGAAAGATACCCTGGAACTCTATCCTTTTTTAAAAACACATCCTGTAAAAACTTTGATAGAACCACTATTAGAAAAGCGCCTGGCAGAGTCGTTGGAACAAAAAAGACTGGATAATGAGTAGAAGAGATATACAGCACCTGGAATTACATCCTGAAACGGGAGTCAAAAAAAAGGAACATGATTCCATTCCATTTAAAACAGCTGAAGGAATAGACCTTAAGAAGCGCTATTCAAAACAAGATCTAAAGAACTTGTCTCACTTAAATTATGCCGCTGGTATCCCCCCATACTTGCGAGGACCATATTCCACTATGTATGTCCGAAGACCCTGGACCATTAGGCAATATGCAGGTTTTTCAACTGCTGAGGAAAGTAATGCCTTCTATAGAAGAAACTTGGCAGGCGGACAAAAAGGGCTATCTGTTGCTTTTGACCTACCTACCCATAGGGGGTATGACAGTGACCATGAACGTGTTGTAGGTGATGTTGGAAAAGCCGGTGTCGCAATAGATACGGTTGAAGATATGAAAATACTGTTTGATGAAATTCCCCTAGATAAGATGTCTGTTTCTATGACCATGAATGGCGCTGTATTGCCTATCATGGCCTTTTATATTGTTGCTGCGGAGGAACAAGGTGTTTCGCCAGAGCTATTGGCAGGCACCATTCAAAATGATATTCTTAAAGAGTTTATGGTGCGGAACACCTATATCTATCCACCAGCACCATCGATGCGGATTATTGCAGACATCTTTGAATATACCAGTAAATACATGCCTAAATTTAATAGCATTAGTATTTCTGGTTACCACATGCAGGAGGCAGGGGCTACAGCCGATATAGAACTTGCCTATACCCTGGCAGATGGTTTAGAGTACATACGAACAGGGTTAAAGGCCGGCATGGATATAGATACTTTTGCCCCTCGCCTCTCCTTTTTCTGGGCTATAGGAATGAATCATTTTATGGAAATAGCTAAAATGAGGGCGGGTAGGATGCTATGGGCAAAACTGGTACAACAATTTAATCCTAAAAATAAAAAATCTCTTGCCCTGCGTACCCATTGTCAAACCAGTGGATGGAGTCTTACAGAACAAGATCCGTTTAATAATGTTGCGCGCACAACTATTGAGGCGGCAGCGGCTGCATTTGGAGGTACCCAGAGTTTACATACCAATGCACTCGATGAAGCTATTGCCTTGCCCACAGATTTCTCAGCCCGTATTGCCAGGAATACACAGTTATTTTTACAGGAAGAAACAAAAATTACAAAAACTGTAGATCCATGGGCCGGCAGTTATTATGTAGAAAGTTTAACCCATGAACTTGCTGAAAAAGCCTGGAAACTCATAGAAGAAATTGAAAGTTTAGGTGGAATGACCAAGGCCATTGAAGAAGGTATTCCTAAAATGCGAATAGAAGAGGCCGCCGCCAAGAAGCAAGCGCGCATAGATAGCGGGCAAGATATCATCATTGGAGTAAATAAATACCTCCTCAAAGAAGAAGAGGAACTTCATATTTTAGAAGTAGACAATGCAGAAGTCAGAAGACAGCAGATAGCACGATTAAGAACAGTAAAAAAAGACCGAAATACCGACGAAGTAAACAAAGCACTACAAGAATTAGCCGATGCTGCCAAAAATATAATGGAAAATGCTCCTAAGGAGGATGAAAATAATTTATTAGCTTTAGCCATCATTGCTGCCCGTAAACGTGCTACCTTGGGCGAAATCAGTAATGCATTGGAAGTAGCATTTAAGAGGTATAATGCAAAAATTCAAACCTTTACCTGTGTGTATTCAAAAGAAATTAAAAACGATATCAGTTTTAAAAAAGCCCGCGCACTCGCAGATACATTTGCGGCACAAGAAGGAAGGCGTCCCAGAATAATGATTGCCAAGATGGGACAAGATGGCCATGATAGGGGTGCAAAAGTAGTTGCCACCGGCTATGCCGACTTAGGCTTTGATGTGGATATAGGACCCTTATTTCAAACACCACAGGAAGCAGCTAAACAGGCGGTAGAGAATGATGTTCATATCCTGGGGGTTTCGTCCCTTGCTGCCGGACATAAAACGCTGGTACCACAAGTTTTGGAAGCACTTAAAAAATATAACAGAGAAGACATTATGGTTATTGTTGGAGGAGTTATTCCTAAGCAAGATTACCAATTTCTCTTCGATGCGGGAGCAGTCGCCGTCTATGGCCCAGGAACTAAAATAAGCGAAGCGGCCATACAAATTCTGGAAATTTTATTGGAAACAGAACGGGAATAATGCCTGTGTTTACCTTCTTTTATCTTACAGATTAACTTTTACAGCAAATACTATAGTTATTCACTTAGTGTTAACAAAATACATTTTTTAGCACGCTAAATAATCGTATTTTTAGCCCCTAACTTACTATGATGATGGGCAAAATAATTGCTATTGCAAACCAAAAAGGAGGCGTAGGTAAAACTACTACGACTGTAAACCTGGCTGCTTCACTAGGAGTACTGGAAAAAAAGGTATTGCTGATTGATGCGGATCCACAGGCCAATGCAACCTCTGGATTAGGAATAGATGTGGATGGTGTAGAATATGGTACATATCAGGTACTGGAGCATACACTAACAGCAAAAGAAACAATCATTCAGACAACTTCTCCAAATGTAGATCTTATTCCGGCACATATAGATCTGGTAGCTATTGAGATAGAATTGGTAGATAAAGACGATCGGGAATACATGATGAAGAAGGCCATTCGCGATCTTAAAGAAGATTATGATTACATCCTTATCGATTGTGCTCCTTCTTTAGGGCTTCTGACCCTAAATGCATTAACAGCGTCCGACTCCGTAATTATACCCATCCAATGTGAGTATTATGCCCTCGAAGGACTTGGAAAATTATTAAATACCATAAAGAGCGTGCAACGAATTCACAATCCGGACCTGGATATCGAAGGTATGTTGCTCACGATGTACGATTCCAGATTACGACTTTCTAATCAGGTAGTTGAAGAGGTACGAAAACACTTTGAAGACATGGTCTTTGATACGGTCATACAACGCAATGTACGTTTGGGAGAGGCCCCTAGCTATGGAGAAAGTATTATAAAATATGATGCAAGCAGTAAAGGCGCAACAAATTATTTGAACATGGCCACCGAGCTTCTCAAAAAAAATAGGGAGAAAGTATAATGGCGAAAGCGACCAAAAAACAAGCATTAGGAAGAGGGCTTTCTGCCCTTTTAAAAGACCCGGAGAACGATATCAATTCCGTTAGCGATAAAAACGCGGATAAGGTAGTTGGTAATATTGTTGAACTGGAGTTAAGCACCATCGATGTTAACCCATTTCAACCCAGGTCCAATTTTAATGATGAAGCACTGCAAGAGTTGGCATCTTCCATTAAGGAATTAGGGGTAATTCAGCCCATTACCGTTCGTAAACTTAATTTTAATACCTATCAATTGGTCTCTGGTGAGCGAAGATACCGTGCCTCTAAACTAATTGGACTCGAGACCATTCCTGCCTACATTAGAATTGCCAATGATCAGGAATCTCTTGAAATGGCCCTTGTTGAAAATATTCAGCGACAAGATTTGGATCCTATAGAAATAGCCTTATCCTATCAACGACTTATAGACGAAATAAAATTAACACAGGAAAAGTTAAGCGACCGGGTTGGAAAGAAAAGATCTAGTATTGCCAACTATTTGCGTTTACTTAAGCTAGACCCAATCATCCAAACAGGGATCCGAGATGGGTTTATCTCTATGGGGCATGGAAGAACCCTTGTAAACATTAAGAACAAGGAAGATCAATTACGTTTTTACGAGAAAATTATAGCTAAAAATTTATCGGTTCGTGAAACAGAACAAGACGTACGGAAATATCACGAGACGGGGAATGTAGAAACAAAAACTTCAAAAAAATCACCCAAACAATCGCTTATTACAGAAGAAACCCATAAGGCTTTAAGCGATTACTTAAATACTCCGGTAGTCATAAATACTACCGATAAAGGAAAAGGAAAAATATCTATTGCCTTTAGCTCACAAGACGAATTAGCCCGTCTAAAAAAAATAATTACTGGTGAATAAAGTATCTTTTTTTTTTATTAGCTTTCTTTTATTGGGCACCTTTGTATATTCTCAAAAAAAAGTTGAAGGCAAAGATTCGCTTCGAAGAGATTTCAAAGAAAAAGGGATTGTCATTGACGGGAATATCACAAAAAGAAAAGTAAATCCTTTAGCACCTAGTAAGGCGGCATTTTATTCTGCCATATTGCCAGGTTTGGGGCAAATTTACAACCGTCGTTATTGGAAATTACCCCTTGTTTATGGTGCCATCGGAACCGGTATTTATGTCTACGTATTTAATGATGATTTTTATGACCGATTTCGTTCGGCTTTTAAAAGGAGGCGAGCCGGGTTTACCGATGATGAATTTTACGACCTCAATGGTAGTGGTATTATTCCGGGGTCTCCAGATCTTTCAGATGAAGCATTGCAAGACGCACAGGAACGTTATCAGCGAGATCGGGATTTAGCCCTTCTAATAACTATTGGCCTCTATGCGTTTAATATCATAGATGCCAATGTAGACGCCCATTTAAAACAATTTAATGTGGATGACGACCTAAGCCTCGATATTAAACCCTACCTGGAATACCATCCAATAACTTCAGATCCGAATTACGGTATCGCCTTCACTATAAAGTTTTAACATATGAACATTGCCCTTTTTGGATATGGAAAGATGGGGAAAATGATAGCACTTCTTGCAGAAGGGAGAGGCCATACTATTGTTGCTAAAATTGATGTGGATACCCATGAGATTAATTATAGCAACATGGATGTCGCCATTGATTTTAGCATGCCAGATGCAGCATTGAAAAATATAAAAGGATGTGTAGAGGCAGGAGTCCCCGTCATCTCTGGAACCACGGGTTGGCTAGAACATTATGAAGACGCAGTTACTTTTTGTAAGGAACATGATGGTGCTTTTCTGTATGCTTCAAATTTTAGTTTGGGGGTACATGTCTTTTTTGAACTGAACCAGTATTTGGCTAAAATAATGTCTAATCTACCAGAATACAAGGTCTCTTTAAATGAGACCCATCATACGCAAAAATTAGATGCTCCAAGTGGAACTGCTATTACACTTGCTGAAGGAATTATTAAAGAATCGGCATATAACCATTGGTCGTTAAATACGAACGAACCCGGTGCCGTACCAATTCATTCCCATCGAGTAGGAGAAGTTCCCGGAACGCATGTGATTACATATTCCGGAAAAGTAGATGAACTAACAATTGAGCACAAGGCACATAACCGGGAAGGATTCGCTTTGGGAGCTGTCATTGCAGCAGAATGGATTGTTGGTAAAAAAGGCGTATTCCGTATGAAAGACGTGTTAAATCTGGGTTAAAACAGTAACATTGCAGGTAATTCTTGCGTCTAAAAGAAAATTAAAAGTTTATGAACGTTACACAGTGGTTTCTTTTTATTCTAATCGTACAGGCAATCCATTTTGCAGGAACCTGGAAATTGTATAAAAAAGCAGGAAAACAAGTTTGGGAAGCTGCCATTCCAGTCTATAATGCAATTGTATTAATGCAGATCATTAGACGTCCTAAATGGTGGGTAATCTTATTGTTTATCCCCATCATTAATTTACTGATGTTCCCCGTTATTTGGGTAGAGACCATTCGTAGTTTTGGAAGAAAGAGTTTTGCTGAGACGTGGCTTGTTATCCTTACCCTTGGTTTTTATACCTATTATGTTAATTACAGCTTAGATGTTGAATATATAAAAGATCGAAGTCTTCATCCTCAAAGTGGTTTGGGAGAATGGGTTAGTTCTATTGTTTTTGCCATAGTTGCTGCTACCTTGGTACATACCTATTTTATTCAGCCTTATGTAATACCCACTGGGTCTTTAGAAAGAACCTTACGGATTGGAGATCTTCTTTTTGTAAGCAAATTTCATTATGGAGCAAGAACGCCCATGACTACAGTTGCTGCACCCATGGTTCATGATACCATTCCGGTTTTAGGAATCCGATCCTATTTAAACAAACCACAACTACCCTATTTTAGATTACCGGGATTTACAAAAGTAGACAGAAATGATATTGTTGTATTTAGTTGGCCTGCAGATACCGTACGTGCTTTTTTCAAAAAAGAAAAAGGGGTCACCAAACCAATAGATAAGAAATCGAATTATGTAAAACGTTGTGTTGGGTTACCCGGAGACTCTCTCTCAGTTAGAGATGGGTATGTATTTATTAACGGAGAACAATTGGTTCTTTCTGACCGGGCAAAGCCTCAATATGATTATACGGTATATGCCCAAAAAGGGGTGTCATCCAGATTGCTGGTAGAAGCCGGAATAACCGAATTTAACAGGACATATGTAGCACAAGCCCTCACTCCACAACAAACCAATGCCTTGCGATCTAATGGCTATGCCGTGTATGATCAAAACAAGCCTCCTGTTATTTTAACAGATAGCCGGGGTATTAGTCCGGATATTATTAGGTCGTTACGCCTGGCCCTAAGAGAGATTACAGATAGAGAGCGCCAGGTAACCCTAACAGATGATATGGCAAGCGTACTCCGTGCCAATTCCTCCATAGATTCTTTGGTAAAAATTATTGAACCGGCAGGGCAACGAGGATATAATATTTTTCCTCAGAGTGCAGATTACAGTTGGAACAATGATAATTTTGGGCCAATCTACATTCCTGAAAAAGGCGCTACTGTGCCACTTAACTTAAAAGTTTTACCCCTTTATAAAAAAATAATAAGAGATTACGAAGGAAATACCATCCGTGTTTCCGGTAATCAAATTCTGATCAATGACGTAGTAGTTGACTCTTATACTTTTAAGCAAGACTACTACTGGATGATGGGAGACAACCGGGATCATTCCGAGGATTGTCGAACCTGGGGCTACGTTCCGGAAAACCATATTGTCGGAACCCCCATATTCATATGGCTGAGTTTTGATAATTTTAATGATGGAATTGCCAATTGGAAACCACGATGGGATAGGATCTTTACTACAGTTCACGGAAAAGGAGAACCACGATCATATTTTAAATATTTTCTGGTCGCTCTAGGTGCCTGGTTTGCATTCGATTTCTTTTGGAAGCGAAGAAAGAAGCAAAAAAAATAGCCCAGATGTTCAATTATTGTAAAGTCTGCTTTTCGGAGGCTATATGCGCACTTTTTTGATATTTGATATATGATGCATTTTCTGATACATCCGACTTATTTTCCAACTATCAGCGTATTTTCGTTGTTGGTGCAACATAAATGTATTTGGGAGGTGCAAGACAATTATCAAAAACAAACGTATAGAAACCGCTGCTATATTTGCACTGACCAGGGGAAACACATGCTGAACATTCCAATACAACATGTTGGTGGCAACCAGGGAAGACAACTTTACAAAGAGGTACGTGTAGATAATGAATACAAATGGCAGCGACAGCACTGGAGAACGTTACAGACTGCATACAGAACCTCCCCTTTCTTTGAATACTACGAGGATGATCTTGCCCCATTATTTCATTCTAACTACGAATTCTTATTAGATTTTAATTTTGAGGCCATTAAAATTATTGGTGATTGTCTTCAGTTGGAGATGCCAGTTATTAAAACCAAAGAATACCATATGCAACCAACCGATATAAAAGATTTTCGGTTTCTGGTAAGTGCCAAAAAACCGGTTAGAGTGAATTTTCCGGAATATACTCAGGTATTTGGTCAGCGACATGGGTTTCTAAAAAACCTCAGCATTCTGGATCTGTTGTTTAACGAAGGAACTTCGGCCGTGACCTACCTAGAAAACCTTTCATTAACAACACTAGATGAGTAGGTTTATACTCCATTATGGAATTCATTTTCTGGTGCCCATAGCCGTAGGGCTGCTTTTTTATAAAGAGAACAAAATGAGGGTCGTTTTAATTTTATTGGCTGCGATTTTGATAGATGTAGATCACCTTGTTGCCACTCCTATTTTTGATCCAAATCGCTGTAGTATCAATTTTCACTTCTTACACCAGTATTGGGCTATTGCACTCTATGTGGTTTTTCTGTTTATAAAACCGCTGCGGATCATAGGCATTGGGCTACTAATTCATATTATGGCAGATTTAACCGATTGTTATTTAATTTAAATTGAATGTTGCCATAATCGGATAATGATCGGAAATTTCAATGTCGTAGTTTCTATGATCAACAATATCAATATCCTTATCAGACAATACAAAATCTATACGGAAGGGTAGAAACTTAAAATCATAAGTGGTTCCATATCCAGTTCCCTTCTCAATAAAGCTATCCTTCATTCCCTCGCTAATCATACGAAATGCCCCAGAATACTGAGTAGTGTTAAAATCCCCACAGATAATACTTTTATAAGGGGATGTTGAATAATGTTCCTTTATTAATTTCGCCTGTTCAAGTTGTTTTGCAAAAGACCCGCCTAACCTAGGTAATAGGTTCGTTGGGGCCTCTCTTTTAAATGAGCCCGGTCTAACCTGCAGCGACTGTAAATGAATATTATAAATCCTTAAAGTATCTTTATTTATTTGAAGGTCAACATAAATTGCGCCATTCCCAGTATTAGGAAAATTTAATGGGCCCGAATTAATTATTGGGTATTTTGAATAAATTGATAAGGGTGAGATGCTGAAGGTTTTATTTCCTTTATAAACATAGCTATGTATATAATTATTCTTGATGTACTTAACATTATTTCTGTCAACTAATTCTTGTAAGCATATAATATCAGGATCTTGTTCTTTAACAAAATCATTAAATAATGGTTTAATTATATGAATTTGTTTATCATATTTTTTCCCTCGAAGTCCATGGGTATTAAAGCTAAAAATTTTTATTCCTCTGTTCATATCTTCCGAAGTGGATGAGGATATCATAAAATAGGGGCCCATAAAAAAATACCAAAACACTAATGCC
>CBDUCK010000005.1:0-28244 GCA_965365635.1 uncultured Muriicola sp. | reverse complement strand
ACATCTAAAACAATTGCCCAATTATAATCCCTCTGATTTTAATCCTAATTTGGTAGATAAAAGTTTGAGGAATACTGGTAAAAATTATAAGGAGATGATGATTTACAAGGTTTTATACACACAACAAAATTCATTTTGGTTAACAAGAGTAAACAAATAAGGGGGATTTACGAGGGTACGAATAATGCACATATTCATCAGATTAGTAACGTCCTAACAAATTGAATTTCAATTGAAATATTTTTATAAAAAAACTACTTATAACAAAGGCTATACTTCATCGCTACCATAAAACTACCTCAAAATTTCCTACTTTTAAATAAAACTGTAACACGCTAGATTACTAAACGCTCATGACTCGATTTGTCTTTATTAATTTTTTCTGCGATTCGAAAAAAACGCAACACTTCGCTTCTCCCCCATCCCCTCCTGCCAGGCTATTGGCGGCAATAAATAAATTATCACTGATGAAATACTTATTATTAATTATCCTCAGTCTTCTTATTATAAATTGTAAAACCCAACCAGAACAAAAACCGCTATTTGAACATGATATAAAAAGTGGGCCAACCCCATGGACGAGCGATACCTTTGAACTCACAGAAGACGATTTTACATTTGCTATTATTTCTGACCTTACCGGCGGAGAACGCAAAAACATTTATAGTACAGCAGTAGGTCAATTAAATAGGTTAGATCCTACGTTTGTGCTAAGTGTCGGTGATTTAATCGACGGAGGTACAGAAGACACCGTACAACTAGAAAAGGAATGGAACTCGTTCGATTTTAGAACGTCGAAACTACATATGCCCTTTTTTCATCTTGGCGGAAATCATGACCTAACCAATCCTGTAATGCGCAAATTTTGGAAACAACGATTTGGACCTCGTTATTATCATTTTGTTTATGAAAACGTACTGTTTTTAATGATGGACTCTGAAGACTATGAAGAAAAACGTATGCTAGAAATTTATAATGCCAGAGCTAAAGCTATACAAATTATTGCTGGTGAAATTGAAGGAGTGTATGAAGAATCTGAGTATTATAATATGCCCGAACGTAGAATTGGCGGAATGAGTAACGATCAATTTAGTTATTACAAAGAGGTTCTTGAAAAATATCCTAATGTAACATGGACATTTGTGCTTATGCACAAGCCTCTATGGCTACGTGAAGATGACAAAGGGTTAGGGAAGCTTGAAACACTATTAGCGGACAGACCATATACTGTAATCAATGGTCATTTCCATTCGTTTTCTCATCGCAAAAGACATGGCAGAGATTATACCATGCTAGGAACTACTGGTGGCGCCCAAAAAACAACAGACACAATGGCTTTTGACCATGTGACCGTAGTGCGGATGGCAAAAGAGCCTATTGTTACGCATTTAAAAATGGAAGGGATTTTAGATGAAACGGGTAAGGTTGCTGTTGTGTTAGACAGTATGATTGGTGTGAGTAAAAACAACTAACGCTGTTTAAAAACCCTAATGGTTCATTAAAACCAACCAATAAACAAATGATAAAATTTTTCCGGAAAATTAGACAGCAACTTCTGACTGAAAACAAGTTCAGCAAATACCTTATTTATGGGATTGGAGAAATAATCCTTGTAGTTATCGGGATTTTGATTGCACTTCAAATCAATAATTGGAACGAAAAACAGAAGGATACCCAACAAGAATTAATTATTCTTGAAAACATTCTACAAGACCTAAAAAATGATAACGTTGGGTTACATAACATTATTGAGAGAAGAATAAGCAAGGCCGCTTCAGCAGAAATAATGGCGAACTATTACACCGGAGTACAAATAAATAAGCTGTCGGATTATTATTTCCATTGGACCAATGTACTTTACTGGGAAGAACACTCTCCAAGAAATATTGCATTTAAAGAATTAGTTAATTCGGGTAATGTGTCAATAATTAAGAATGCAGGTATTAGAAATTCACTACTCGACATTGATGCTTCCTATGAAGAACTGTTTGCAGTTAGAGAGCATATGTATGACGATTATGCTATTTACCTGTACAATCCCTATGCTGGCATCATAGATTATGCAAACGGAATTAAAGTTTGGTCTAATCCTACTATAGAAATAGAATTATCTGAAGAAGATGTTGCCGTTGCTTTAAAAAATAAGGCTATAAAAAATGGATTTACGTTAGCAGCTTTTAACAACATTTTACTAAAAGACCAGTTAACTCAAATATTGAATACGGTTGATTTAACGATTGCATCAATCGAAAAAGAAATTCAAAAATAATGAAAGACTAGTAACGTAGGTAAGCCAATAAACGGGCTTTTGCCTTCCCCTTACGCATAATGCCAACAAGCACTATACATGACCATCAAAATAGACTCAGAGTTAGAATTAAGACAACTAGAATCAACTGATTCTGTTGCCATCTTTGAAACTATTAATAGTCAAAGAACCTATTTAAGAAAATGGCTGCCCTTCGTGGAAATTACTAACGAACTAAGTGATACTGAACAATTTGTTGCCTCTGTTGTGCATGCCCCTGAAGATAGATTTGAATATATTTTTACTATCAGGAAGAAGCAATTATTTATAGGCCTTATTGGATTTAAAAACACAGACAGGATAAATAACATCACAGAAATTGGTTATTGGCTTTCCGAAAAATACCAAAAACAAGGAATTATGACGAACGCTGTTGATGCGCTTTGTGATTTTGCCTTTAATGAACAAGGGCTAAATAGGATTCAAATAAAATGTGCTGTTAACAATATACCAAGTATAACTATTCCCAAAAGGCTTGGATTTAAATTCGAGGGAATTGAACGACAGGGAGAGTTGCTATACGAAAATGTATACATAGATCTGGAAGTCTATAGTAAACTAAAAAATGAATATTAATTTTAAGTGATTTGAACAGATTTTAAAAACAACCTATAATACCTATTTCAAAAACAAGAAAGTCTAATCCTTACGTAAAAACCTGATGAAAAAAATAGCTATTCGATTTGTCCTACTTACCTCAGCACTATTAGTAAATTTTAATTGTGCAGAAAACACTACAGTAAAGGAAGGGGATTGGGATGGATGTGTTATTGGGATGTATCCCGAAAATGGCAATGAAACCCTCCCAAGTGGAGATCAGCAAGAGATTAATGATTTTGAAAAAATCCTGAACCATAAAATTGGTTCCGTTGTTTGGTTTCCAACCTGGGATGATGAATTTCCAACCGAAGCGGTTCAGAAGCTGCACAACCGGGGTATTATACCTCATCTCACCTGGGAACTGTTTTGGCCGTCAGCTAATCCAAATAATACCCGCCCTACAGGTCCCAATGGGTATGACGGATTTAATGAGGTGCTAAATGGCACCTATGATGAGTATATAGACCGTTTTGCCAAAGATGCCAAAGCATTTAATGAACGAGTGCTGATACGTTTTTTACACGAATTTAATGGGAATTGGTATGTATGGAGCGGTAACAAAAACGGAAACGTGAATGGGGGTCCGGAAAAGGTGGTTGCCGTATGGAAATATGTGGTGGACCGGTTCAAAAAAATCGGTGCAGACACCATAAAATGGTTATGGGTTCCGCATGGTCCGTCCACAGATTTATCAACCGAGTCATGGAACCAGGTGGCTAATTATTGGCCAGGTGATGCGTATGTTGATTGGATTGGTTTAGATGGTTATAATTTTTATCCACAGGATCCTTGGGGTGGTGTTCGCCCACTCCGCGATTTCGACAACTGTTTTAGAGCATTATATGACTCTTGTGCCGTCCTAGGGGAACAACCAATGATGATTGCCGAATTTGGTACCGGGGAGTTTCAATCGAAGAATTTTAACAAAGCCGCCTGGGTTACTGATGCATTCAGTAAAATAAAAACGGACTACCCCCGGGTTAAAATTTTCACCTGGTTTAACATTAATAAGGAGCTAGATTGGCGTATAAATTCATCTCCCGAGTCGCTCGAGGCTTTTCGCAAAGCAATGGAAGATCCTTACTACATTGGTAGTCCATATACCCAATAAACATGGTCCTCGTTGGTTGTATGCTGTATCTCGGTAGTAAATAGAAGTTAATGCCACCGAAAATATGCGACAAAAATGATCTGGCATTATTCTTGCATATTTCAGGAGAACAAACGTTATAATCAGAACTACCATGTAACCATCCCTATGAAAATAGCTATAAAAGGTTGGTTCATAGTACCCTTTTACGGTTTTTTATTACATCAATACGGAAAAAGAACTTAAAAATTACAGGTATGATAATTTCTAGTAAACATTTTATTGGCAGACTTTTAAATTTTGTGCTGTTAGGCGGACTCATAGGCACCCTTAGTTCATGTGAACTGGAGGACGAAAATACTCCGTATAGTAGATTTTCCGACCTCGAAGTGTATGTTAGCGGTACATTGTCTGGCAATCCCAGAAGTGGACTTAGAGTGACCCTATATGATACGGAGGACGATGCTAGAAATGAAGTTAATGCGGTTACTTTCCCTGAATTTACCGATGGAGGGGGATATGCTTTTTTTATAGGCCTGGACCCCGGATATCGCTATTGGGTGCGGGTAGATACCGATTTAATCCAAAACATTAATCGCACCCAGGTGCTAGAACGAGGGTTTAATGAAATACGCATGACTATATTATAGTTAGGCTTTTAAGCATTCTTGTTACTTTACGTTAAAACTATATGGTTTTAAATAAATACATCATCTTACTTTGTCTGGCATTTAGTTATACAGGGGTTGCACAGACACAACCCTATGCAGGAGAATATACGGCCTCACATGGTGCAAATGATGCTAAGGTACTTATAGAGTATACTCTTTCCTTACGGCCCAACGGCTCTTTTCTATTTCATTCCTACCGCAAGAATAATAACGGCCTATCCCCGGATGAAAATCTGTATGCCAAGGGAAAATGGGCGATAGAAAAGAAAAACCAGCTTTTCTTTTACATCAACAAAGAAACCGATTTAGACGCAACACACACCCTAAATTTCAGCAAGACAAAAGCTCGTTATATCACTAAATCGCCAAGAGATGTATCGGGGCAGGTCATTAAAACTTCCTTACTCTTCTATAACTCCGAAATTTCTTGGGTTAAGGGAATGAAACTTCTTAAAACGGAGTAATCTAACCGAATATCCTTAAATTTCTTATATTTAAGTGCCGCCGTACAGGAATACCCTGAATGGATGTAGCACCTACTGCGTCAACTAAAAACCAACTCACTATGAATCCTATTTTAAAAAATATACTGGCAGTCATCACCGGCCTTGTTATTGGGAGCGCCGTTAACATGTTCTTTATTTCACTCAATGGCCCTGTGATTGCCCTGCCGGAAGGGGCAGATGTAAGTACCATGGAGGGGTTAAAAGAAAGTATGTCTTTGTTTGAACCAAAGCATTTTATTTTTCCTTTTTTGGCCCATGCATTCGGCACGCTGGTAGGGGCATATATCACTGCCCTTATTGCAGCAACACATAAATTTAAATTTGCCCTGGTTATAGGAGGTGCATGTTTAATAGGAGGTATCATCAATGTCTTTAATTTACCCGCACCGGCATGGTATTCTGCTTTAGATCTTATTGCAGCCTATATCCCAATGGCCTGGATAGGGGGAACACTTGCCTGCCGTAAAAAATAGGCATTTATTATATGTAAATTTTAAACAATGCATCATCCCATCAACGATGCCGTATTTGAGACCTTTCCCTTACTAGAAACCAGCCGGTTACTTTTAAGAAGTTTTAAAAGCGGTGACGCAGACGACTTTTTTATGATCCGATCCAATGAGGCCGTAATGAAGCATATGGATAGTCCGCCCCTGACCTCCCGTAACGATGCTGTGAATGCTATTCAGGAAAATCGGGCTTTATTCCAGGACAAAAAAGGGATCACATGGGCCCTTATTGAAAAGGCAGAGAATAGGTTCCTGGGGTATTTTAGTCTGTGGCGCATAGATAGAACACATGCCCGTGCTGAGATCGGATATGCCCTGAAACCTTCTTACTGGGGAAAAGGATATATGAAAGAGGCCATGATTTGTCTTCTGCCTTTTGCTTTCAAAAGCGTACATATTCACAGTATAGAAGCTAATATTAATCCCAACAATACGGCATCTGAAAACTTACTCGGCACCCTTGGCTTTAAAAAAGAAGCGCATTTTAGAGAAAATTTTTGGTTTAATGGAGCCTTTCATGATAGTGCCATCTACTGTTTATTGCAAACAGACCTTCCACGGGAACTATAGATATATTCTAAACCTTTTTATTTACCTTTAGACTAAGAACATCATCTGTACCCTAAAGAATGCTAACCAATTATACCTTCTTTCTATGAAAAAGATTCTTATCCTGAATGCGATTATTTGGGCGATCGTCATATTAGTTTCGTCCATCCTTGTTGGCGATCATAAAAATTATCAACTATTAATAGGGGTTATTGCCGTTGGCTTTACACTTCAAAATGGTTTTAGCTACACTCTTTTAAAACAAAAATAAACTCCCCCAATAATTCTATTTCATATATACTCAGATACGATCTAAAGGTGTCTTGTTAAACTAGTAGTTTAATAAATTCAAATATGAAATTAAACTCCATTTCTTTTCTGTTATAGGTTTTTTTACCGGGATAGTATCCCCATAAACATTTGCCTATGAACACAGTACAATGTTCAGGGATATTCTATAGAGCAATAGTGGTACAAGCCCTGGTGACTAGAACAAAAATGGGTTACATTCTGAAGATACCCAGAAAAAAAGGCTTTTGGGCGGGATTATCCTTTTTGGGGTGTAACAACCCTTATTTAATCTATCGACTTTGGAGCGTGTATCTTAAACAGGCTATACCTGATAATTTTAGTTTACATTTTAACAAATTCTACCCTCCGGTTGTTTGCCTTACCTTCAGGGGTAGTATTATCTGTAATTGGTACCTCTTCACCATATCCCTTAGAAACTAGCCTGTCAATAGCAATTCCCATATCCACTAAGGTATTTTTTACTGTCTCTGCCCTTAGTGTAGACAACTTTTGATTCATTTGAGTATCTCCATCGCTATCTGTATGCCCCTCAACACTAAATTTTATTTCGGGATGCTCATTCATTAATTTAATGATTTCATTTATCACTCCCATCGATTCTGGTTTTAAGGTGGCCTTCCCCGAATCAAATTTTATGCCGTTCGTAATTATTTTACCATCCGTAATAAGGCGATCATATAATTCAACGGCTCCCTCAGCTATTCGTATATTTCTTATCATAGTAGGGTAATCTCCGGTTTGTCCAAAATCATATGTACTAGCTTTAATACTAATTGCTGTGGGGTTTCCCTGTACATTAGGAATCATTAGTAACCGATCCTGGTCTATATATATTTTGAGTGCTCTAACATTAAACGAAATTGCCACATGGCGCCAATGAGGATACTCCTTTTGAGATTCTTTTGGTAATTTACGCTGCATCTTACCTCCTTCATAAGAGGCTTCCTGATCATAGCCCACTTCTATTGCATATAATCCATCTGGCCGTCTACTGGATTTTTTTTTGTCCCAAAGGGATACGGTATACTTGCTGGTTCTGCTAGACAAATACATGTCAAATTCTATAGTGAATTTCTCTGGAAGATAGTCGCCCTCCTTTTTCATCAGAGGTTTAATTGTGGCCCCTGAATTTTCAATTGGAAACCGAATCACATTCTCATCCGAGAATAATGCATTTTCCACATAACCGTCTATAAGATCCCATTGGGAAGGAAATTCACCATTCTTTTCCCCTTCAAGGTTATCTTCAAAGATGACTATTTCACCCGGCACAAAATCGAATTTTGACCATGGCTTTAACACCTTATCTGAAGATTCCTGACCTGCAGGAAACCCTTGATCATCTTTTTTGTTATCACCGGATATGGTATCTCCTTTTTTACCTTTCAACAGGTCTTCCGATGTATTAAGGCCCTTATCGATTTCATCGTCTACATTTTTTTCTACTTTCTTTTCTACTTTCTTTTTGAGTTTCTTTAATACTTGTGCTTCTGCAAGTGCAGGGGCACTAAGAATTAGCCCAAATAACCCTAACAATAGTATTTTTTTCATGATCACAAATTTTAATAGATATCAACTGGGTATGTTACTCGATTCAAAATAAAGAGTTCACTATA
Organism: uncultured Muriicola sp.; assembly: GCA_965365635.1. Taxonomy (GTDB): domain Bacteria; phylum Bacteroidota; class Bacteroidia; order Flavobacteriales; family Flavobacteriaceae; genus Muriicola. The sequence continues at coordinate 20,083 of CBDUCK010000005.1, read as the reverse complement.
TTATCTCCAGTTTACTAAAAAAAGGTTGTTCTAAAAATGATCCTGATCAGTTGTGTTACATAAAATCCGGCTCGGGGAGTACGTTTGCATTTTGTCTGAGCAGTAACCCCCTATCAGCACAGGGGCAACTGATTATCGGCAGGTAACATATAGTAATAAATTAGAAAAAAAATGTTGTGTAGGGAATAGAATAATACATGCGTATTCAATTACATCTTTTCCGACCCAAGATGTGATACTGTGTTAGAAATTAGCATTTCTTACACAGTTAGATTACCCGGTATAAAATACTAAAGGGCCTCTTTTATAATAGCTGCTACCACTTCAGGATTTAGCAAGGTGCTAATATCTCCAAGTTGTTCTGATTCATTACACGCTATTTTTCGCAAAATACGCCTCATGATCTTTCCACTCCTAGTTTTAGGCAATCCGGGAACAAACTGGATCTTATCTAGTTTGGCGATAGGGCCAATATGTTCTGTAATTTGCTGATTGATCTCTTTCCGAAGATTTTCTGGTTTTCTAGACTCCCCTACTTCTTTTAAAATTACAAAACCATATAAGGCGTTCCCTTTTATATCGTGCGGAAATCCAACAATAGCAGATTCAGCCAAAGAAGGGTGTTCGTTGATAGCATCTTCTATTGGGGCTGTACCGAGGTTATGACCCGAAACAATGATGACGTCGTCTACTCTACCGGTAATTCTATAATATCCTACGGCGTCTCTGAGCGCTCCATCCCCTGTAAAATACATGTTTTTATAGGCCGAAAAATAGGTCTCATAATACCGCTTGTGGTCTCCCCAAATGGTTCTGGCCATGGACGGCCAAGGAAATTTAATACACAACCGTCCTTCCACTTGCTTGCCTTTCAACTCTTCCCCTTTTTCATCCATTAAAGCAGGTTGTACTCCAATAAATGGAAGAGTAGCATAGGTGGGCGTTGTAGGGGTTACAAAAGGAATGGGTGAGATCATAATTCCTCCTGTTTCTGTTTGCCACCAGGTATCTACAATGGGACTTTTGTTCTTGCCAATATTGTTATTATACCAATGCCATGCCTCCTCATTAATGGGTTCCCCGACTGTTCCAAGGATCTTTAACGATGACAGATCGTGTTTCTCAACAAAATCGAGACTTTCTTTTGCAAGGGCACGAATTGCCGTTGGCGCAGTGTAAAACTGGGTTACTTTATGTTTTGCTACCACCTCCCAGAATCGACTATAATTTGGATATGTAGGAACTCCTTCAAACATCACAGTGGTTGCACCGTTCGCCAGGGGACCATATACTATGTAGGAGTGCCCTGTGATCCACCCTATATCTGCAGTACACCAATACACATCATTTTCGCGATACCTAAATATATTTTTAAACGTGTACGCGGTATACACCATGTAACCGGCACAACTGTGTACCATGCCTTTTGGTTTTCCTGTTGATCCTGAAGTATATAAAATAAACAGCGGATCTTCCGCGTCCATCACCTCGGCTGTGAATTTGGAACTGGCCTTATCTAATAGAGGTTGCAGCCATTGGTCTCGCCCGCCTTTCATTTTAATCTCAGAATTTATTCGTTTTACAACCAATACTGATGTTACCCCAGCGCATTCCTCCAATGCCTGATCTACTATTCCCTTAAGATCTATTGTTTTTGGGCCCCTAAACGATCCGTCTGATGTGATAACCATTTTACAATCGCAATCGTTGATCCTGGCAGCCAATGCATTTGAAGAAAAGCCGGCAAAAACAACCGAATGAATAGCCCCAACCCGTGCGCAGGCCAGCACAGATACTGCTAATTCCGGAATCATAGGTAAATAGATACATATCCTATCTCCTTTAGAAATGCCCTGGTTTTTCAACACATTAGCTAATTTACAGACCCTCTGGTGCAATTCGTTATAACTTATATGCTGTGCTTCTTCCTCAGGATCATTGGGTTCAAAAAGAATAGCGGTTTTATCACCCCTAATATGGAGATGTCTATCGATACAATTTTCTGTAATATTTAATTTCGCATTTTCGAACCAGGTAACTTCTGGCTTGGAGAAGTCCCATCGCAGCACTTTGGTCCATCGTTTTCTCCAGACAAAATGTTCCTCTGCTATTTCTTCCCAAAAATTTTCTGGTTCCCTAACCGACTTTCTGTACACCTGAAAATATTCTTCCAAATGTTTAATATGGTAATTACTCATGGCATTGATTTTAATGTGACATGGCCTCTCCAGCATCTTTCGGAAGGCGAATAGTTTCCACTATTTGCTGAACTTCCTCTGGTGGATCTTTGGTAAAAGCAGCTATTATTAGGGCTACTATAAAATTAAACAACATTGCGACAGTACCAAATCCTTCAGGAGAAATTCCAAACCACCAATCTTCCTTGGTTCCCCCTCCAAACATATCAAACTTAAAACGAAGCATATAATAGAGCATCGCCAAAATACCAACGATCATTCCGGCTGTAGCGCCTTCCTTATTCATCTTTTTATAAAAAATACCTAAAATAATTGCCGGAAAAAAAGAAGCAGCGGCTAATCCGAAAGCCAGTGCCACCGTGGCAGCAACAAAATCTGGTGGATTAATACCAAAATATCCGGCAATACAAACCGCAACTACCGCAGATAACCTGGCATAGATTAATTCCGCTCTATCTGAAATATTAGGCTTCCATTGTTTTTTTATTAAATCGTGTGAAATAGAAGTTGAAATCACCAATAGGAGTCCTGCTGCCGTAGATAATGCTGCTGCCAAACCACCAGCCGCTACCAGGGCGATCACCCAGTTTGGGAGATTAGCTATTTCGGGGTTTGCTAACACGGTGATATCAGGATCTACTGTCAACTCATTATTTGCCGCATTGGCGACATACTGTATTCGTCCATCCCCATTTTTGTCATCGAATACTATAAGGCCTGTTGTTTCCCATTTTTGGAACCAATCTGGCATGTTTTCATAGGGTTGGTTACTAACTGTTTCTAAGAGGTTAGTCCTCGCAAATACCGCTATGGCTGGTGCGGTGGTATATAAAATAGCAATGAACAACAAAGCATACCCGGCAGATTTTCTAGCATCTCGTACGTTTGGCACCGTAAAAAACCGAACAATAACATGGGGCAACCCAGCGGTTCCCACCATCAACGCCGCTGTAATAAAAAAGATGTCTGTCATAGACTTGGAGCCATCCGTGTAGGCGTTAAAACCCAACTCTGTAGAGAGTCCATCTAACTTGTCCAACAAGGATATTTCTTCTCCCAGTACATTGCTTCCCATTCCTAATTGGGGAATAGGATTTCCTGTCATCTGAATAGAAATAAAGATAGCCGGAACCATAAAAGCAAATATCAGCACACAGTACTGTGCCACCTGGGTATAGGTAATCCCCTTCATCCCGCCGAGGACGGCATAGAAAAGTACAATGATCATCCCAATCATAACCCCGGTATTAATAGGGACCTCTAAAAATCTTGAAAATACCAGGCCTACGCCTCGCATTTGTCCTGCCACATAGGTAAAAGAAACCAGCAAAGCACAAACCACGGCTACCGTTCTGGTGATGTTAGAGTAATACCGATCTCCGATAAAATCAGGGACCGTAAACTTTCCAAACTTACGTAAGTAGGGAGCCAGTAAAAGAGCCAATAATACATACCCACCGGTCCACCCCATTAGATAAACAGAACCGTCATAACCGGTAAAGGAAAGTAAGCCTGCCATCCCGAGAAAAGAAGCTGCAGACATCCAATCGGCTGCTGTCGCAAGGCCATTTGCCAGTGCAGGAACATGACCCCCGGCAATATAGAAATCACTGGTGGAACTGGCTCTGGACCATATTGCTATCCCTATATAAAGTGAAAAGGTAGTAATGACCAATAGGAGGGTCCATTCTTGTACATCCATAGGTTTTAACTATATTGGTGGATTAGCTTACTTATCATAACCGTATTTCTTGTCGAGGGCGTTCATTAAGCGAACATATACAAAAATGAGTATTACAAAGACATAGATAGCGCCTTGTTGAGCAAACCAGAATCCAAGTTGGAATCCCCCCAGCTTAATGGTATTAAGCGCATCTTTAAAAAGAATACCGGCACCAAATGAAACCAGAAACCAGATGCACAGTAAGATAACCAGGTATCTTACATTTTCTTTCCAATATGCACTGGCTTTTTCCTGCTCGTTGTTCTTCATAACCTAGTTGTGAATAGAACAAGCAAAATACTAAAATATACCGGATTATCTTCCCAAGGGGTATTACCTCCTTTTAAATAGTTCCTTTTAGTGGGTAATTAAATGGAAGACAGGAAATAAAAAGTTACTGAAAGTGCCAGATAAAAGCCATTTAGGAGAGAACTTAGGATTATTGTTCTATACTCCTCGCCTCAAAAGAAAGCAATTCCTGATCTTGAAATTGTGTGCTTACTTCTATAGGATTACAACAAACTTCACAATCCTCCACATAGGTTTCATTTGTAATAGACACATCCAAAAGCATAGAAATTTCTTCCCAGCAGTACGGGCATTGAAAAAAATGTTCGAGCATTTTATGCGGGTATTCTTTAGACTACAGAAAGAACAATTTATAGTTCAATATTCAACAATTGGCCGGTAAGTTGTAATAACTGTAGTTCGGCCAGCTTTGCATCGTACTTCGCCAAATTTTTATTGGTTGCTGCATTTAACAGGTTAATTTGTGCCTGTCGAAATTCAATAGAGGTAATTCTTCCCAACTGAAACTGTTCTTTGGATCTTTCAAAGTTGTTTTGGTTGGTAATCACATTCTGTTCCTGAATAGCATAAATATTTAACCGGTTCTCATATATATTCATGGCATTTAATATATCTCTATCTACTTCAATCTCAATTTGCTTTTTGAGAAGCTCCTGATTCTTATAGGCAATCCTGGCATTCTTAACACGTACCGAGGTACCACCTCCATCAAACAGATTCCACGTAAGCCTTGCCGCCAAATTTAGATTATAGGTTTGGTTGTTCGTGCCCGGAAAAAAAGCAGAAGCCGCACTTTGGTTTAAATTCCAACCATACGCGCCAGTTAATCCAATAGTTGGAAGGTACCCAGATTTACTTACCTTGATATCATATTTATTAATAGCCAGGTTTTTATTCGTTTGTAAAAGCGCTACGTTGTTCTCCTTTGCAAGGTCTATATAATCCTCTAGTTGTAATCTTGGAATAAACGTAACTACCGTATCTACAGCATAGGTTTCGTTTAGGTTTTTATTTAAAATTACGTTCAGATCTCTTTTGGTGTTTGCCAACTGCTGTTCGGCATTTAATAGATTTATACTGTCATTGGTTACATCTACCTGTGCATTTAAGATATCTAGTTTGGTGTTTTGTCCGTATTCAAAGGCATATTCTGCCCGTGTAATCCTGTCATTGGAAATTTCCAGTGCCTTTTTAAACACATGTACATTCTCTGTGAGCCGGGCCACTTCAAAATAAATACTGAAGAGCTGTAACATGGTATTTTCTATGGTTTCCCTTGCCTGTAATTCTGAGAGTTGGTATTGTTCTTTCAGACTCTTGTAATTATATAGTCTGCCGAGTCCGTCGAATAAGGTATAATTAAGCGTTAGACCAGAATTATAGCGCTGGGCTTCCGCCTGGTTTAGTTCAATATCTGGTCGGGGGTCTCCATTTTCAAGGAGTTGACCAGGAAATTCAATAGTGGCATCATCTCGGTTGTATGCAGCCCCTGCATCAGCAGTTAAGGTGGGCAAAAACCCGGAATTTAGGAGACTTTTGTTATTCTCCGCAATTTCCACCTGATTCCTGGCTACCTTAATTCCAAAATTATTCTCCAAGGCTTGCGCAATGGCCTCATCTTTTGATAATAATTGCTCTTGTGCACTAGTACTTATTGCAGTGAGTACAGATAGCGCCAAAATTATATAGGAGTTCTTCATTGCTTATTTTCCTCTAACTCTTTAATTATTTCTTGTTTAGGCTCCGAAAAACCATTCCCTTTGGTAGGTTCTTTCAATAATTTGCTGACCATTTGATCTTGTTGAAAAACCTCTTCTCTCTGTTCTTTTATGGCTCGTTCCACTTCTTCCTTTGTAACATTCTTGCCAGTTTTTAACCATTTGGTGCCAACTTTCACCTTATTACTAAAAGACAAGAATATCGGAAGCATAACTAAGGTTAAAACGGTAGCAAAACCAATACCATAGGCAATAGAAATAGCCATAGGAATGAGAAATTGTGCCTGTCGGCTTTGCTCAAAAATTAATGGTGCAAGGCCTGCGGCCGTAGTTAATGAGGTAAGGAAAATGGCCCGAAACCTGGATCTGCCGGCTTCAAATATAGCCTCGTCAAAACTCATTCCGTTCCGTAAATTTCCATTGAACTTCCCTATGAGAACCAACCCATCATTTACCATAATCCCGATAAGTGCTATAATCCCTAGCATAGACAAGATATTAATTGGGAAACCATGAATGTAGTGACCCCAAGCCACAGCGGTTAGACTAAATGGAATCATTAGTAATAGCATCAAGGGCTGACTAAAGCTTCTGAAGGTAAAAGCAATGGTTACATAAATAAGAAAGAGAACAGTTAAACCCACAAAACGTAAGGAACCAATAAGTTTCCCTGCTTCTCTATTCTGACCTTCGTAGGAGGCCGATACTGTGGGATATCTCGACTGTATTTCGGGCATAATCTCTGTCCGTATTTCTGTCATTACATCCGTGGCACTAATTGTTTTGGCATCCTTTAAATCGGCCGAAATTTGTATTTCACGTTGCCCATCTAAATGATTTATCGCTACATCTCCCCGCTCAATGGTATAATTTGCAATCTCCTTTAACGGCACTCTGCTTCCATTAGCTGTCACAATTCGCATTTCGTCCAAATCTGTTATGGAGGATCTGTTTTCGCGATCGTAACGCACCCAAACACGAATTTCATCTTGTCCGCGCTGAAAACGCTGTGCCTGAGTTCCAAAAAACCCGGCTCGTACCTGATTCATTACTGTACGCAGGTTTAGTCCAAGTAAATAGGCATTTTCTTTTAGCTCTAAGCGAATTTCCTTAATCCCTGCCGGATCATTATCTGCAACATCCTTTAGAGCTGGGTTGTTAAGAAGGGCTTGTTTTAGCTCCGCTTTTGCTTCTTTTAATTCATTTATATTGTATCCCAACAATGAAACCGATACCGGATCGCCTCCAAAATTGCCTCCGGAGCCATAGATAAGGCTTTCGACCCCAATAACGGGCCCTACAAGTTCCCGAAGCCTGTTGGTTACCATACCGGATCTAATTTCGTTTGGTCGTTCTTCCCCTGGTAATAAATTGATGGTTAATGATGCGGCAGACGAACCTGGCCCTACATTTTTGATCACGTTTTCAAAAAGTATCTTATCGGTACCCTGAAGGTATTGTTCCGTTAACTCCTGGTTTACGATCTCTGCTTTTTCTTCTATTACACTTATGATAGAATCTGTTACCTTTTCATTGGTACCATTAGGCATTTGTAGTGTTACCTGTACTCTGTCGCTTGCAATTTGAGGAAAGAAGGCAGTACGTATAATGCCCCCACCTACAAAACCAAAAGTGATGACCAAGGCAAATACAAAAAAGGAAAAAGTAAGTAACTTGTATTGTAAAGCAAATCTCAACGTTGGTGCATACGCCTTATCTCTTAACCAGCCCATGGTCCTATCACCCCATTTATTAACTGCGCGCAGTTTGGAAAAAAGTTTCGCAATCCCTTTTTTCGGCTTGGTATCTTCCGCATGCAAAGCTTTTGAGTGAGCCAAATGCGCAGGAAGGATGATAAGTGCTTCAAACAATGAAACCACCAGTGTTAAGATCACAATAACCGATACTTCTCCAAAAAATTCTCCGATCCTGCCGTCTAGAAATAAGAAAATAGAAAATGCCAGGATGGTAGTGATGATTGCTGAAACAATCGGCGGAATTACTTCCATGGTCCCATCTATGGCCGCCTGGATTGGAGTTTTCCCCTTTTCATAATGCTGATATATGTTTTCTGCTATTACAATACCATCATCCACCAAAATCCCAATAACAATGATCATTCCAAATAAGGATAGTACATTGATTGTTACATCGAAGTAGCCGGCAAAAATAAACATCCCCAGAAAAGAAATAGGAAGACCAAAGGCCACCCAAAATGCCAATCGGGTATTTAGAAAAATTGATAGGAAAATAAGCACCAATGCCATCCCCATTATAGCGTTATTCGTTAGTAGTTTAGTCCGCTCTGTAAGGGTCACAGATAAATCGCTCACCACATCTAACTGCACGTTGTTATATTTCTGATTGAACTCTTCTATATAGTCCCGAACCTTTTCTGCGGAGGATATGAGGTCTTCTGTGTTCGTACTTGTTATTGTTGTTCGGACCGAAAGATTCCCATCAAAATAAGAGGCGTTAGGCGTTTCTGAAAATCTGTCCCTTACTACCGCCACATCTTTTAACCGAATGGTCTGACCAGATGCATCTGCCCTTATAATTAAATTGGAAAGTTCCGCTCCGTAATATGATCTATTATTAGCTCGTATGAGATATTCTTCTGCATTGGTTTTAATATTCCCACCGGTCACCAAAATATTGGCATTAGAGACAGCTTCTGAGACTTCTGTAAAAGACATATCGTAAGCCAGCAAACTGTTTTCATTAACGGCAATTTCTATTTCTTCCTGAGGGTAGCCCGTTACACTGATTTGAGAGATCCCATCTATGGCCCTGATATCGTTTTCAACTTGCCGCCCAATTTGCTTTAAGGTAGCCAATGGTATATCCTCTCCACTTATTCCAAAACTAATAGTTTGCCTAACTGCTTCTAATTTAGAAACTACTAATGGTTCCATTCCTGTAGGGAAAGAAGGAACCCGATCTACGGCATTTTTTACCTGCAAGAGCATAAAATCTACATCTCTTCCCTTTTCTATCTCTACATTAATGGTACCACTGTTCTCTCTGGAGGTAGAAGTAACCCTATCTACTCCTTCGAGTCCTTTTAAATTATCTTCTATCTTGAGAACAATTCCTTCCTCAACCTCTTGTGGTGATGCTCCGGGATAGGCAATATTTATCGAAATATTCTTCGAATCCGTAAGTGGAAAAAAGGACGATTTTAATGAAACCGCACCGACAATACCAAATATGAAAAATGCAATGATAATTACATTTACCGCAACATGATATTTAATAAAATATGCTAAAATATTTCTCATTGTTCTATATTTTGAGCGGTCTCATCCTGATATTGTTTCACTAACATACCGGCGTACGCACCAACTACTGGTTTTGTAATAATGGTAATCCCCTCGGGCACTTCTTTAAGCACAACTTTCTTATCCGAAAAATATACTGGTTTCACGTCTATCAAATCTAAAATAGTGTCCCGAACAACAAATATTTTATCGTTCTCCAAGAGCAAATTCCTGTCTATTTCAATTGCATTCGTTTCCTCTTTTGCATTTAAACTAGCCTCTAAGTACATTCCTTCTTTAAGATCACTATCGCTAACTTCTATAAAAGCTTTAATTGTTTGGGTCGCCTGATCCACACTTCCATTGATTCTGCTTACAACACCCATGTACGTCTTGGTACGATCTAGTGTAACTAATTCTACCGTCTCTCCTACTTTTAAAAGATCGCTGTATGTTTTGCTAACTGCTACTTCCAATTCGTAGGCATCTGTATTAATGAACTCCCCCAGTTTTTGGCCAGACCTTACTAAGGTACCTTCAGTTACCAGCGCATCTATAAGAATGCCACTAAACGGAGCGGATATGGTGTATTTACTTAAGCGTTGTTCCAGATTTTTAACATTGTAATAGTTCGTAAGAATACCACGCCCCGATATAAAGTACTTTTCTGACTCTGATGTCATTGCCGGTAAAAGAGGGGTGGTTTTATCCAGATCATAATTAGAAAGGTAGGTCTGCCATTTTGGATATACCTCAGGGTAGTCCAGACGAAGATCTGGCATAATAGAGGTAATTAAGTTGTACAAGTTGCTTTTAGCAGACTGCACACTTGCATAGTATTCCGCAGCATCTATCCTAATAATAGTCTCTCCTGCCCTATAGGATTGACCTGCCTTAAAAAGCTTGTTTCCCTTTTTGAAAACACCCTGTACCTCAGCAAAAAGCTCTACCCGTCTCTTGGCCATTAAATTCCCATTGGCAGGTATAATAATAGCTACAGTACCGTTGGTAACAGTTTGCGTAAAAACAGTTTTTACCACTTTCTCTACCTTTGGTTTGGGACGAGTTTTGCTATTAACTATCTGTTTAGATAAAAAGAAACCTAGTATAATTACTAAAACTCCTACGATAGATAAAATTACTTTTCTCATTGTTTGTCTTCTTAAATTGACGGTGTTTCTGCCGTGAAATTGTATTGAATTTGTTTTAATATGGCTATCATATGCTGAATATCAGCCTTCTTAATACCTTTTTCCATGGTGCTTATTATTCCCTGGATGACTGGTCTTGTACTTTCAAAGACTTTTCGTCCTGTGGCGGTTATAAAGACTTGATTGATTCGTTTGTCCGAAGGAAGTTGTTCTCTATGGATATATTCTTTGCGTTCCATTTTGGTCAACAACCTGGCAAGGGACGACTTGTCTCTCCAGGTTAAGCTAGCCAGTTCGTTTTGATTAAGGCCATCTTTTTGGTGCAACTTTTTCAGAACAATCATTTGCTCTTTTGTAAGATCGAGCCCATGTTGTTGCAAAGCTTCATGCAAATAGTAATCTACAATCTTTGTAGTTTTTCCGATCCACGGTCCTACGGAATTTTCCAAATCTACAACCACGTCTTTTTGCTGCATTCGGCAAATCTACTACATAATTTAATAGTTGCATATGCAACTATTGTTAAATAAATCTTAATTTTTGTTTAACTTTTTTCGTTTTCACTAAAACAAAAAAAGAGACGTTTTCACATCTCTTTTTTTTTACCAAACTAAACCTTTATTAACTATTCATTATGGTCGGGATCTTTCTTTTTTTTGGGGATATCATCTTCAAATATCGTCTCCGCCATACGCGAGTTTTTGAAATCTAACTTCTTGAAATTTAATTTTACATCTCCCTTGTCATAATCCAATACCAGAAACTGTCTGGTATTCATATTTTCAAGATTCTTTAAGGAGTTGAATTTATTATTTTGTATCTGCAAAATCTCCAGGCTAGCCAATTGACTAAACTCTTGTGGAATTTCACCATCTAACTGATTATTAGCAAGGATAAGTTCTTTTAGTTGGGCTAATTGACCCAACTCTGACGGGATACCCCCTTTTAATGTATTCTCAAATAAGCCAAGGCTTTCTAACTTGCTTAAGTTACCTAACGCTTCAGGAATACCACCTCTTAAGCTGTTACTGGAAAGGTTTAAGACTCTTAAATTTTCTAACTGACCAAAGCTTGCTGGAATATTTCCTGAAAAAAAATTATTAAATGCAGTGAGTTCTGTTAAACTTTCTAATGCACCAAAAGAATTGGGTAATTCTCCCTTAAACCTATTCATCTCAATCTTCAGCACTTCTAATTTAGCTAACTTAGAAATAGACTCGGGTAATTCTCCTGTAAGACTGTTAAAGGCCACATTAAAAATCCTTAGGTGCTGCAGTTTTCCAATACTCTCCGGCAGGGTCCCTTTTAAGTTATTTCTGAAAAGTTGTATTTCTATGACATGATTGCCAGCTACCTTCACACCGTACCATTCTGATACGGGTGTTTCGAGATTCCATTTCTTAACCCATTCTATTCCATTGGTACTTTCATAAAAATCTATCAGGGCCTTTTTCTCTACTTTGCTTACTTTAGCCGACGCCAGAAAGCCCGTGCCAAGTATAACCATAAGAACAACCAATATCTTTTTCATAAATCACATATTTTAGTGATTAGGTAAGCTAAACAATACAAATCCTATACATTACTAAGGAATTGTCTTACAAATATAACCCGCAGAACTGATTATAGGTATATATTTCCGATAAACGGTTCATATTTGTTGTGAAACCTTCATTTTTTGTTGTATGACAAAAAAAAGACTACAAACATGCTCTGAAAGCACCTAATTCTCTAGGGCTAACGTAATCTCTTCCCACTTTTTCATGAGACCCTCTAATTTCCTTTTTTTATCCTGATAAGTGTCAAAAAAATTGGGCTGTGCTATGGTAGCATCATAATTTAAGAGCAGTTCATGATCTATGGCAGCGATATCTTTTTCCAATGCTCCTATCTCACTTTCCACGCTACTTAGCCTATTCTTTAAGCCTTTTACCTTTTTCTGGTCCCCGTAGGTCGCTTCTTTTTTGATCTCAACAGCCTTTTGTTTTTGTTCCTTTGCTGCTTTTTCGATCTCACGGAAATTTTCAACCTTTCGCTGATCTAAAAAGTAATTGATATCTCCCAAATACTCCTTTATTTTTTTGTCTTTAAACTCATAGACCTTGTTGGTAAGTCCTTGTAGGAAATCCCGGTCATGAGATACCACAATCAAAGTGCCTTCAAAATTTCGCAAGGCTTGCTTTAAAACATTCTTAGAGTTCATATCCAAGTGGTTGGTGGGCTCATCCATCACCAACACGTTAAAAGGTTGTAATAACATTTTAGCAAGTGCCAGTCGGTTACGTTCCCCGCCAGACAGCACTTTTACGTACTTATCCACATCATCCCCACTAAATAAAAAAGATCCTAAGATATCGCGTACTTTACGCCTATTGCTTTCATTAGCGGCATCTAGCATAGTATCTAAGATGGTTTTATTTCCATCGAGATATTCTGCCTGATTCTGAGCAAAGTACCCTATCTGTACATTATGCCCCAGTTTTAAATGTCCGTCATAAGCCAACTCCCCTACCATTACCTTGGCCAACGTTGTTTTCCCCTGACCGTTCTGTCCTACAAAGGCCGTTTTACTATCTCTTTCCAATAAAAGATTCACATCCTTTAAAACTTCTTTTTCTCCGTAATTTTTGGAAAGACCCGCTATTTCTGCTACTACCTTACCAGGGGTTACAGAAACTGGAAACTGGATTTTTAGAACACTATGATCTGTTTGATCTACTTCTATTCGATCCATTCGGTCCAACTTCTTAATAAGAGACTGTGCCATGGAAGCTTTAGAAGACTTCGCCCTAAACTTTTCAATGAGTCGTTCTGCCTGCTGAATTTCCCGCTCCTGATTCTTTTGTGCGTTTAGCTGTTGTTCCATGATCTCTTGTCTCAACAATAAAAACGCAGAATACGGCTTGTTATAATCATATATTCTACCCAAGGAGATCTCTATGGTTCTGTTGGTGACATTATCTAAAAACATCTTATCGTGGGAAACAATTACAATAGCTCCTGTAAATCCACTGAGAAACTGTTCTAGCCAAATGATAGATTCTATATCGAGGTGATTGGTAGGTTCATCTAACAACAGAACATCGTTCTGCTGAAGTAATAATTTCGCCAATTCTATCCGCATACGCCATCCTCCGGAGAAGGTATCGGTCTTTTTCTGAAAGTCGATTCGTTTAAAGCCAAGCCCTAATAGAATTTTTTCCGTTTCGCCCTGGTAGTTATAACCCCCTAGTATTTCATAATGATGCGTGTAATCATTTAGATCTACCATTAATTGATGATAGGCATCGCTCTCATAATCCGTACGTTCCGCCAGTTGGTGGTTGACATGCTCTAGCTGCCTTTCTATCTCCTGAAGCTCTTCAAAAGCTGTATACGCCTCCTCTAACACCGTATTTCCCTCCTCAAAATCTATATCCTGTCGTAGAAAACCAATTCTAATCTCCTTATCGGAGGCAATGATCCCGGAGTCTGGAGCCACATCCTTCGACAGCAACTTTAGTAAGGTAGATTTTCCAGCACCATTTTTCCCTATTAGTCCCACACGATCTCCCGGGTTAAGCCTAAAAGCAATTTCTTCGAATAAATATGTTCCTGCAAAAGAGACAGAAAGGTTATGAACATTCAGCATTATTGTGACAGGTGTTACATTATTACTTTTCGCAAAGAGGTACCTTTGCCAAAATTTCATGCAAATGTTAAAAAAAGGAAACAAACTCTACAGCATTTTAACAGGAAGTTGTCCTAAATGCCATAATGAGAGCATGTATAAGGATTCTAATCCGTATCATGTAACATCTATTTTTAAAATGTACGATCGCTGCTCACACTGTAGTACCAAATACAAGATAGAACCTTCTTTTTTTTACGGTGCCATGTATGTAAGCTATGCAGTAGGTATTGCCTTTGCAATGGCGGCTTTTGTAATCTCTTATCTTTTATTAAAAACATCTTTAGTGACCTCTTTCATTTGTATTGTAGGAACACTGGTAGTTTTTTTGCCGGTAATTATACGGTTGTCCAGAAATATTTGGATTAATATCTTTATTTCTTACGATCCTTCGTCCGCAAGCGCTGACTAACTTCTCTTGTATCGTTTCTGAAAACGAACTACATCCATATCCTTGGGGAGGTCCGACCCTTTTTCAACGGCGTTAAACAGGGCTTGTGATGCATACGGAGCAATCATAACACCACGTGAACCAAACCCATTAAGAATAAATAGGTTTTTATATTCCGGATGTTGCCCCACCAAAGGTCTTCTGTCTGCCACTGTAGGACGTATACCTGCCACATGCTGAAGTATTTCATAATTGCACTTCATAAAGGTAGCCAGTTTCTCTAACAATTCTGATCTGGCTGCTTCGGTAGGAAGGTTTGTTTTGTCTTGCCATTTATAGGTTGCCCCAATGCGATACAGGTCATCACCGAGGGGAATAATAAAAACCGAAGATTTTATTACATGCTCTTGCTTTAAAAGGGGTGCCTTAATTGTTAGCAGTTCTCCCTTGGTACCGTTTAATGGTAAATAATTAAAATAGGGGTTCTGCTGTAAACCAAACCCCGTTGCAAAAACAAGTTGCTTTGCTTGTATGCCTTTGTAAGATATAAACGAATCTTCTATGGTAAGTTGGTTAAACTCAAAAGAGGCCTCAGACAGGAGCTTTTTTTTCTTCAGATATTCGCAATAATGCTGTATCAGGGCCTTTGTATCTATCCGTCCTGTATGCAAGACTTCTCCAAACCCTAGTGGAGCATCTATATGCGGGTTAGTATTCTTGATAAGTTTAGTAGACAAAAATGACTGTAACCCTGGGTTATCTGCTGCCTCGAACCACATATTTTGTTCTTCAATACTAGCGAATCTTCGCAACACCCGGAGTTTATAATCGAGAGAGGTCTTTAATTTATTTTCTAGTGACTTGTAAAAGGGTATAGCAACTTCTAATTGCTCATCTGCTCTCCAGGCCAGTGTAAAGCGCTTTAGAATTACCGGATTATACAAACCCCCAGCTACTACTGAAGCTTGTTGAGAGGCATCACTAATCACCTTAAAGGTCTTACCGTTCCTTTCCAATGTTTCGCAAAAAGAAATTCCTGCAAGTCCTAAACCAACAACAAGGTAGTCTATCATCTTACAAAAATAAAAAACGCCGCTTCAAAAAGAGCGGCGTTTTCATATTATACTTGAATTGGAAGTAATCTGTGTTTTTAATAGGCCCACATATCTTGCTCTCTATCGCGTATCGCTTCTTTAATGCGATTAGATTCGAGAAGTTGAAATAAGGCATTGTCTGCAATATAATCGTCTATTGAGCGGTCTCCATGAACATTATCCTCACGATAGATGGTTGCGTTAAATCTACGAGCGTTTAACAACATATCGAATGTTATTGGTTGGGCAGAATTACGCTGGTTAAAAACCTTCGCTTCGTGTAATATTTGTCTGGCACTTGGAAACCATACCCAGAACAATTCAACTTTATTATCTGCCGGATCCATAGATTCATCATCAATAAAGTTAACATCTGGCGCCACCGGGGCAATCCCTAAAAGGCGATACTTAAGTTCTCCCTGGCGCTTATCGAAATACCATATACCTTTGATACGATATTCCTCAATATCTGCAGCACTGAGCTCTCGCTCATTTATGTACTCAGCAGAGAGTTCCTCTCCTGCATTGATTTGTTCGTATCCAAGATCTGTAGTATCTCTTTTAAATAACGTGGATCTAAGATCTTCAAACTTTCTACGTTCCGTGAAATACGAATCTACATAGACGTCCTTCAGTTTTCCATTTTTGATGTTCTTAAGAAAAACATCGTATAAGGATCTCCTGTCGGCACCAATATCGATTGTATCTGTTGGATAATAGAGTGCAAAGTTTACACGTTCATCCAGATCTATTACTTCCCATATGGTTTTAGACCAGAGAATATCTCTGTCATCTACGTACCCATAATCTAAGGGAGCATCAGCGTCCATTGCTAATTGATTCTCTGTCTTTACCCCAATTTGCTCAGGTTTCTTGGCATTCAGGATATTGGCCTGGGCCATGATAGACATTGGTAGCAAAGCAACGGCTCCAACAATTAAAACATTCTTCCAATTCATAAAATTCAAATTTACTATCAATTCCTAGTTTGTGATCTCCACAACTACGGGAGACACTTTCTTTAATTTATAGGTCTTATTATTGGTGATATATGCATTGATATCGAAGATCTGTACTGCATCACCTCTTTTAGCTCTTTTTAAGGCAGACTTTGCCCGTGCGTCTAATTTGCTTCCATTTACACTAACCGTTGGTTGTCCTGGTACCTTGAATTTGAATCCGCTTACCGCAAGATTTAAATCAAAATCAAAGTCTTCCAAAAGAGCTCCTACAGTTGCGATTTCCAAGTTTCTTCTTGGCATTTTAGCACTACCCGCTTCTCCACGAACAGAACCTGCTGGTCTTGGAATATCTTTAATTCTAAAGGTTGCAGGAGTAGAAATTCTCTTACCATCTGGCAATACACCAGAGGCGTTGATAGTTACTTCCCTACCTTTACCTGGGTTTAAAATGTATTTACTTCCACTAACTCTTTTAAGTCCGGAGGCACTTGCAGACACTTTATTATCTGGAATACCTGGGATGGAAACAGTCATTGGATTGGCAACTCCACGATATACTACATTCATCTTATCTGCAGATATTACAGCCGCATTTGGCATTGTAATAGTTGCAAAAACTGAGGATACGGGTACTTCTGTACGCTCTCCATCCTGAATGAATACAAGGTTACCTTCTATCTTGTGATCTCCTGCAGCACCGGCACTTACCAATAGCTTTACTTGACCTTCATTGATTTCGTAATCCTTTCCTTCTTTTAAAGGTCTGCCATCTAATGTAAGATTCACCTCATTTGGTCTTGTAGTAGCATCTTTACGACCTAACACAATAGATCCTGCAAATCTTTCACCTGTGTAGAAAGCAGATTTCTCTTGCTCCAATAGGGTGGTATAATTTGTCATAGAGACCTCAGACGTTAACTGACCCTGAAGCATTGCCTTTAGGGCATCTTCTTCTGTAGACTTAATATCTGCCTGTAACTTACTTAAGTTAGCAAGAGAAGCTACTAAAGGGTATCCTTCATAATGATAGTTGATCCAATCTACTTTTACTCCGTCTCTACGTTCTACTTTCCCATTAGCGTCACCAGTTTGAAATCTGGCAGCTACTGAACTTCGTACTTCAGTAAAGTTTTCTGGTAAAAGAGCTGTAACCTGAGTTTGATAATCTTTAAGCCTCTTTAGGAATTCTTTTCCTTCAGGTGCTAAATTATCTCCCTGGAAGAATTTTTGATCCAGATAATCGGCTTTGTCCATTACGACATAGTCTTTAGGATCATCTAATTCTTTGGTCATAGAAGTCTTAATTTCTTCAATATAATTGAAATACTCTAAAGACAACTCTTTAATCTTAACCGCATCTTTGTATAACGGACCAAATTTTTCCGTATTTTCAGATGCCTTGGTTTCTAAACCGCTAAGGAAGGCTATATTGCTTTCCGCAGTTTTAGCGTTCGAAGCTTCAAACTTTTCGTTCATAAGACCGAAAGCAGCTAAAACTTCTTTACTCATATTAAGCGCCAACATTGCTATAAAGATCAAATACATAAGATTGATCATTTTCTGACGCGGTGTTGCTTTTCCTGATGCCATGTTTTTCTAATTAGTTTTAATTAATACTTTGTGATTTGGGTTACTAATATCACTAATTAGTTTTTTGGACTCATCGCAGAAAGCATGCCACCGTACACACCATTCAATGAAGAAAGGTTAGAGGCCAAAGATTCCATCTGGTCTTTTAATACACTAGAATTTTGAACAACTTCTTCATTAATAGATGCCTGTCTTGTAGCACTTTCTAATTGTACTTTATACAAACTGTTTAAAGATTCCATTTGTGCAGCAGCTTCGGACATTTCATCAGAATACTTTTTAGTAGATTCCATTGCATCTACAGTAGGGACGATTCCTTTGGCAGCACCTTCAAAATCTCGGATGCTATCTCCTAAGCTATTCATTAACTGCGCATCAATATTCGCTTCTTTTAATAATTCATCTAATTTTTTAGACAAGATCCCTTCAGCTTCCTTAGCGTCAGAATTTGAATTACCACTGGACATACCTCCATTTAATTCTGGATATACCAATGACCAATCGAATTCATCATCTACTGGTTCAAAAGCACTAATAGCGAATATAAGAGCTTCTGTAATAAGACCTACTGCTAATAATAATCCACCTGTAAGCGGACCAAATTCCCAGTGAAGGATTTTAAATAATGCACCGATAATTACTACCGAAGCACCAAGGCCATAAGCCATGTTAAATAGTTTTTTTGTTGATTTTGACTGTGCCATAATTCTAAGATTTAATTTAAGTTTAAGGTTAAAAAATAAGTATTTGGTTTTCTTGTTTGATCTTTACTTGTATGTGCTTTTATTGTGTTGAATCTTCTTCACCCATATAATCCTGTACGGTTCTAAAGCCTATGTAACTCCTTGCGGAATCTTTGTATTCATATTCCCGTGTACTTACTTGCAGGAAGTAGGCCACATCTTTCCAGGAACCTCCTCGAATAACTTTTCTTGCGTTATCTCCAGAATCTGCATTCGGATTCATGGTGGAAGCATATTCATAGGATCCGGGGAAATAACTAGAATTGGTCCATTCTGAAACATTCCCGGCCATATTATATAAGTTAAAGTCGTTCGGCTCATAAGACTTGGCTTCTACTGTGTAGAGGGCCGCATCTGCCGCATAATCTCCTCGTTGCGGTTTAAAATTTGCCATAAAACACCCGGTGTCGCTTATAACGTACGGGCCACCCCAAGGGTATGTACCACTTTCAATTCCACCTCTGGCTGCATATTCCCATTCGGCTTCTGTAGGCAAACGAAATTGGTTTACAAACTGTGCACCTCTGCTCTTTTGATCATCATTCTTGAATTTAGTTCTCCAATGGCAGAAGGCTTTTGCCTGCTTCCAGGAAATACCCACTACAGGATAATCACTGTAGGCATCGTGCCAGAAGTAATCATTGTGCATTGGTTCATTATAAGAATATTCAAAATCGCGAATCCAAACCGTTGTATCTGGATATATTTCCAGTTCTTCAGTTTTAATAAACTCTTTTCTTCTGGTATCTCTAGATCGCGCTGCTGCCTCAATGTCCATCCAGGTGAACTTGTATTTCAACTTGGTAACATCTACAGAACGTTGCCCATTATAAGACTCTTCCTCAGGAATATAAATAGAATCCATTACCTCAGCATAATACTCATCCGGGTAATCCGATGTATCCCATATTAGATCTTCGTCTTTGTTTAGTTTAAAACCTTCGTAGCCTGTTTCTCCCATTCCGGAATAATTGTCTAGCATGTATTTCTCGTAAACGGACATTCTGGTTGTATCTGCACTTTTAAATGCAAATTCTCCAATTCCTCCATCATCAGGACCCATCCCTAACTCATCCGCAAGGATTGCAAGGTTGGTTCTAACGATAGAATCTTTTACCCATTCTACAAACTGACGATATTCACTGTTGGTAATTTCCGTATCATCCATATAGAACGAACGGACAGTTACTGTTTTGGTTGGTGCATTAAGAACTTGAGCCACATCCTCTTCACTCTTTCCCATTATAAAAGCTCCTCTTGGGATGAGCTCCATA
>CBDUCK010000004.1:0-28329 GCA_965365635.1 uncultured Muriicola sp. | reverse complement strand
TCCATAGCCGACGAGGCACAGGATGCCCGGGAAATAAGCTGGAGAAACATTCGCATTCTTACCGACAATGTCGCTAAGTACTCTAAGAAAACTCCCCTAAAACCAATCATTACTAAAAACAACCTCACCATAGACGAAGCCAAAAATGGCTGGCAACTCTTATGGGATGGCGCTACTACCAACGGGTGGCGGGGTGCCAAACTAGACAGATTCCCGGAACAAGGATGGGTCATAGCGGATGGGGAATTAACGGTGCTCTCATCGGGTGGAGATGAAGCCGCCGGCGGGGGTGATATTGTTACCGAGGAGCTATTCTCTGATTTTGAATTATGTGTAGATTTTAAACTAACCCCCGGGGCAAATAGTGGCATAAAATACTATGTGGATACCAACCTTAATAAAGGTGCGGGGTCAGCCATTGGGTTGGAATATCAACTCCTGGATGACGCGCTGCACCCAGATGCCAAACTTGGAAATCATGAGGGCAGCAGAACCGTAAGCTCCTTGTACGACCTCATAAAAGCAGATCCTGGCAAACCCACCTACCCTATTGGGGAATGGAATACGGCCTGTATTGTCTCTAACCAGGGCCATGTAGAACATTGGTTAAATGGGATGAAGGTGCTGGAATATGAACGAGGAAGCGATGCCTACTTACAACTGGTATCGGAAAGCAAGTATGCCCAATGGCCGAATTTTGGCGAATTGGCTGCAGGGCCCATTTTATTGCAGGAACATGGCGACCAGGTGTCCTTTAAAAATATTAAAATTCGTCCCCTTATCAACACTAAACAATAGCCGCTATGAGTACAAACAGACGCGATTTTATTAAAAAAACAGCCGTTGGCGCCCTGGGCGCCACACTGGCTCCCGAAATTCATGCCATGTCAGCCAAAAGCTATTCAAGAATTCTGGGTTCTAATGACCGCCTGCAGGTAGCTATTCAGGGATTGGGAAGAAGGTATGGGGCTTTTATACCCCCTATAGCCGCAAAGGAAAATAATATAGACCTGCGGTATTTATGTGATGTGATGAAAAGTCAGCGCGATAACGCTGCCGTAGCCGTTTCTAAACTGCTCCCGTACCAGCCGGTGCTAGAAAACGACATCCGGAAAATAATGGACGACCAAGAGATAGATGCTATTTTTATGGCCACCCCGGACCATTGGCATGCCCCCGGAGCCTGCATGGCCATGCAGGCAAACAAACATGTGTATTTGGAAAAACCCTGCAGTCACAATCCGGAAGAAGGGGAACTGCTGGTGGCCTATCAAAAAAAATACGGGAAAGTGGTTCAAATGGGGAACCAACAGCGCTCTTCTCCCCAAACCCGCGAAATTATTAAAGAGATACATGCCGGTTTAATTGGGGATACCTACAAGGCAATCGCCTTCTATATTAATTCCAGGGGTCGGGTCCCCAACCAGGTAAAGGCTCCTCCTCCTGAAGGGCTAGATTGGGAACTGTTTCAGGGTCCGGCACCAAGAAGAGAGTACACCCACAATACCTGGGATTATAATTGGCATTGGTACGGATGGGATTATGGCACCGCCGAAATGGGAAACAATGCCACCCATGAATTAGACATTGCACGCTGGGCACTGAAAGTAACATATCCCGACCATGTGGATGTGGTTGCCGGGAAATACCATTATAAAGACGACGGTTGGGACATGTATGATACCATGGACGCAACCTTTCGATTTTCAAATAACCGCACCATTCAATGGGATGGCCAAAGCAGAAATGGGTATAACAAATACGGTACGGGCAGAGGTACTATTGTGTACGGTTCCAAAGGCTCGGTATATATAGACAGGGACGGTTACAAAGTGTATAGTTTAAAAGGAGAGCTGATAAAAGAAAGCAGCTCCGATGGTACCGAAGGCGGCCTGGCCCTTGGTGGTGGCGGGGACATGTCTACGCTCCACGCCGGTAACTTTTTTGATGCCATACGAGGGAAAGCAGCCTTAACTTCCCCTATAGATCAGGGGGCCGTAAGCCAACTACTAACGCACTATGCCAACATTGCTTCCAGGATAGAAAAGCCATTTAACGTGGACAATAAGACGGGACGCATCCTTAACAGGAAAGCTATGAAACTATGGTCGAGGACGTATGAACCGGGATGGGAAATTGAAAAAATAAAATAATGATACAAACATGGCGCTGGTTTGGGCCGGATGATCCCGTGCAATTAGCAGACATTAAACAGGCTGGGGCTACTGGTGTGGTTACCGCCTTGCACCATATTCCAAACGGCCAAACCTGGACCATAGATGAAATTACTGCCCGCAGAAAGAGCATAGAAAGTGCAGGGCTCACCTGGCGTGTGGTAGAAAGTATCCCGGTACACGAGCACATAAAAACGCGCTCCCAAAATTATCAGGAATTCATAGCCAATTATAAAAAGACGATAGAAAATTTAGGTTGTTGTGGTATTCATACGGTCTGCTATAATTTTATGCCCGTTTTGGACTGGACAAGAACTTCTTTGGATTATGAAGTAGCAGACGGGGCTAAAGCCCTGCGCTTTGATGTGGATGCCCTTGCCGCCTTTGACCTGTACCTCCTCCAAAGACCGGGCGCAGAAAACAGCTATACCGATGCGCAAAAAGTGGATGCAAAAGCCTATTTGTCAACCCTTTCAGAAGCAGCAAAAGACAAACTTGTAAAGACGATTATTGCGGGCCTCCCCGGGGCAGAAGAAGGCTATAGCCTGGAGCAATTCCAGGATATGTTAGATACCTATGCCCACATAGACGCCACCATCTTACAAGAGAATTTAGTGGCTTTTTTAAAAGAGATTATCCCGGTAGCGGCTGCAAACGGGGTGTTCCTATGTCTCCACCCAGATGATCCTCCCTTTCCTATTTTAGGATTGCCCAGAGTGGTGAGTACCGAAGAAGATTATGCCCACCTGTTTTCCGAAGTACCGCATAGGGCAAACGGTATTACTTTTTGCACCGGCTCGTTGGGGGTGCGGGCAGATACCAACCTGGTGCAACTCTTTCAGCGTTTTGCAGACAGGGTTCATTTTTTACATTTGAGAAGTACGCAACGAGATAAGAAAGGAAATTTTTATGAAGCCAACCATTTGGAAGGCGATGTAGATATGTTTGGCATTGTAAAAGCGGTGGTGGTTGAGGAAAGAAGAAGGAAAGCAGCCGGCAGGGAAGATGCTGTTATTCCGGTACGCCCGGACCACGGTCACCAAATGCTCGACGATCTTACAAAAAAAACAAACCCGGGCTACTCGGGCATCGGCAGGCTCCGCGGCTTGGCAGAATTACGGGGGTTAGAACTGGGAATTTCGAAAAGTTTAATCTAATACCATGATCAAGGCCACATCTTTTATTACAGATAACTTTTTACTGCACTCCGAGCAAGCGGAGCTATTATATCATACATATGCCAAAGGGCTCCCTATACTAGATTATCACAATCACCTGTCCTCAAAACAACTAGCGGAAAATAAGCCCATAAACAATATTACGGAAGCCTGGTTAAACGGGGACCATTACAAATGGCGTGCTATGCGCGCCAATGGCATTGACGAACACCTAATAACCGGGTCGGCAACGCTCGAAGAACGGTTTGAAAAATGGGCGGAGACCGTACCGTATACGGTACGAAATCCGTTGTTTCATTGGACCCAACTAGAGTTAAAACGGTATTTCAACATCGATGATATTTTGCAACCAGCCACCGCTAACCAAATTTATAAAAAGGCCAATGAGGTGCTGGCGCAAAAAACCCCGGCCCAGATATTGGAGGACATGAAGGTGGAAGTTATTTGCACTACAGACGACCCCACAGATGATCTTAGATACCATAAACAAATAGCCAAGGAGAATTTTTATACCAAGGTACTGCCCACGTTCAGGGCCGATGAATTATTCTGTATCGGGGAACCAAAGTTCGCGGCCTATGTAGAAAAATTAAGCAGCTCCGTTGCGTTTCCGGTTCGCGAATATTCAGATCTATTAAAAGCGATCGACCAGCGGATCGTTTATTTTAATGACCACGGGTGTCGGTTATCTGACTTTGGTGTGGGCGGGCCACATGCCATAGTGCCACATACCCGGGAAGAAGTTGCGGGCATTTTCGATAAAAGCCAGCGGGGAGAGGTCCTCTCACCTCTGGAAATTGATGCCTACAAATCTTCCATTTTTATTTATCTGGGGAGAAAATACCACGAATTTAACTGGGTACAACAGTACCATTTGGGACCCATTCGGAACAACAATAGCCGCTTGCAGCAAGAAGTAGGTGCGGACGTTGGATGCGACTCTATTGGCGATTACCCAATGGCCGATTTTATGTCTGCCTTATTCGATACGCTTAATGCAACCGATCAGTTGGCTAAAACAATTACCTATAATTTAAATCCGTCACAAAACGAAATGTTTGCAACCATGATGGGGAATTTTAATTCAGGGATTCCCGGTAAAATGCAATGGGGTTCGGCCTGGTGGTTTCTAGACCAAAAAGATGGAATGGAAAAACAGTTGAATACGTTGTCTAACATGGGCTTATTAAGCAGGTTTATTGGCATGCTAACAGACAGCCGTAGTTTTCTCTCCTTTCCCAGACATGAATATTTCAGGCGTATTTTATGTGATCTACTGGCCGAAGATATCAGGAAGGGGCTGTTGCCAAATGACATGGAATTTATAGGTAGCTTAGTTCAGGACATATGTTATAACAATGCCAAAAATTATTTTCAATTCGAATAACCCCCGCCAAAATGAAGACCAGTAAAGAGCGCATTGGAAACTATCGCTATAGAATATTAGCGCTGTTAATGTTTGCGACCACCATTAATTATTTCGACCGCAGCATTATTGGTGTGATGGCGCCAACCCTTCAAAACCTGTTCGATTGGTCTAATGAAGATTACGCCAATATTGTCATCAGTTTTCAGGTTGCCTATGCCATTGGCTTACTTACCATGGGAAGGGTCATAGATAAGCTGGGGACAAAAATAGGCTATACGCTTGCCATCGGAATTTGGAGTGTTTTTGGGATGTTACATGCGGCCATACGGCCCGCTTTTAGTGTCATAGGGTTTAGCCTGGCCCGGTTTGGATTGGGCTTTGGAGAAGCCGGCAACTTTCCGGCCGCCATTAAAACCGTGGCGGAATGGTTTCCAAAAAAAGAACGTGCTTTTGCCACGGGTATTTTTAATGCCGCTACCAGCCTGGGGGCCATTGCAGCGCCGTTTGTAGTGGGTTGGATTGTTCATGAAGATGGCACCAATTGGCAAATACCTTTTTTGATTACCGGCGGATTAAGTGCGCTATGGGTGTATCTGTGGTTCCGTTTTTACAAGAAACCCGAAGAACATCCGAAGCTGAGTAAAAAGGAACTCGCCTATATCCTAAGCGATTCTGAAGTAGCCGTTAGTAAAGAGAAATTACCCTGGTTGCGGATTGTAAAGAAGAAAGAAGCCTGGGCTTTTGCGGTAGCCAAACTCACCGATGCGGTCTGGTATTTCTACCTGTTCTGGGGAGCCAAATTCTTAGCGGAAACTTTTGGTTTAAAATTAAAAGACATAGGGGTCCCGTTTTTTATAATGTATGCCCTTGCCGACGGGGGGAGTATTCTGGGAGGGTATTTATCGGGGTATTTTATAAAAAAAGGCTGGTCTATAAACAACGCCAGAAAAACCACTTTGTTGATCTGTGCCATTATGATACTCCCTGTTTGCTATGTGGCTTTTGCAGAAAATAAATGGGTGGCCGTTGTTCTCATTGGGATTGGTGCAGCAGGGCATCAGGCCTGGTCTGCAAATATATTTACGTTGGTGTCCGATATCTTTCCTAAAAAAGCAACGGCATCTATCGTTGGTTTAGGAGGCATGGTGGGGGCCGTGGCTGGCATCGTCAGCAGTAAAGTATTAGGCAGGTTTTTAGATCAGGCAGATAATACGGCCTACTTCTGGGCATTCTTAATTGCAGGATCTTGTTACCTGATCATCCTGGGATTTGTGCATCTATTAATGCCTAAAATGGTGCCTTTTGATGAAAATTTAGAACGGGTCAAAAAAAGCTAATTGCCAACTTGCTTTGATGCCCTACCCTATCTCCTGACAAAGTTCTATCAACACCCCATTAGTGCTCTTTGGATGCAAAAAAGCCACCCATTTATTATCTGCCCCTTTCTTGGGTTCTTTGTTCAGCACCACAAAACCTTCCCCCTCTAAACGGGCTATTTCTGCCCTAATATCGGCTACCTCAAAAGCAATATGGTGAATCCCCTCCCCTTTCTTAGCTATAAACTTCGCTATAGGGCTCTCCGGATTCGTCGCCTCTAATAATTCTATCTTGTTGGGCCCTGCCTTAAAGAAAGAAGTGTTCACCCCCTCAGAGGCCACTTCCTCTGTTTTATAATGGGCCACCCCCAATAACTGCTTAAAAAGCTCATTAGATGTTTCCAGGCTTTTTACCGCGATACCAAGGTGTTCTATTTTCTTCATGGGTTATAAATTGCTTGCTGCTTTTAGTAACGATTTCTATTGTAACCGTTAAGTTCTCTAATTTACATATTATTCTACGTATTTTTGCCCTATGGAAACGCAACGACAGAAAAAAATAGCCGGGGTAATTCAAAAAGACCTGGCCGATATTCTTCAACGAGCCGCTACCGACGGTGGTATGAAAGGCACGCTAATTTCTATTTCCAAGGTAACCGTTACCACAGACCTTTCTATCGCCAAAGTATACGTAAGCGTATTTCCGAATAATAAAGCCGCGGAACTGTTAGAGGGGATGAACGCACAACAACCGCTTATTAAACACAACCTGGCCCAGCGAACCAAACATCAGCTGCGCAGAATACCCCAATTGTCTTTTTATCTCGATGATTCCTTAGAATATATAGACGGGATAGAACAATCGCTGAAAAAAGGGGAAAACCCTATTAATAACCCTGATTTGCTTCCAAGACGTAAAAAATCATAACCCTTGAATTTTCCCTTTTATATAGCCAAAAGGTATGTGCGTTCTAAAAGCAGCCAGAACGCGGTTAACATTATTAATTTTATCACCTTTCTTGTGATTGTGATTGGAGCCGCAGCCTTGTTTATTGTGCTGTCTGGTTTTGCAGGACTTAAAACCTTTAGCCTGTCGTTCAGCGATACCTTCGACCCCGAATTAAAAGCGGTGCCTGCCGCAGGGAAATATTTTACCCTTACCGAAGACCAATCTAGTCAGCTTCAGAACATACAAGGCGTAGCTGCTTTTTCCAAAGAACTGGAAGAACGCGTGTATTTAACGCATAAGCAAAAAAGCCATGTCGCCTATATAAAAGGCATAGACACTATGTATTCTAAGGTTACCCAAATAGACAGTGCCATCTATTGGGGAAAATGGCAGACCGCCGATCAACAAGGGGTGGTGGGGCTAGGCATTGCCAATATGCTGGGGCTTACCATTAACGATTACAGAAGCCCACTGGTGGTGCTGGCGCCAAAACCGGGCGTAGGAAGCCAGTCTTTGCGGGCCAAACCCTACAACCAGCTAGATCTGGTAATGAGCGGGGTCTATGCCGTTGAAGAGAATCTGGATAAAAAATATGTGTTTGCAGATTTGCGGTTGGTACAGGCCTTATTGGAACGAGAAACACACCAACTCTCTGGTATTAATTTTAAACTAAACCCCGATGTGGCGCCAGAATACATACGTCCAAAATTGCTGGCAATTTTAGGCGACGGGGTGGCCCTAAAGAACAGACAAGAACAAAACAGTACCCTCTACCGCATGCTGAATACGGAAAACCTGGCCACCTATCTGATCTTTACCCTGGTGCTCATCATTGCACTCTTTAATGTCGTAGGGGCCATTATTATGATGATCTTAGACAAGCAACAGAATTCTAAAACCCTCTATAGTTTGGGAACTACCGTAAAGGAACTTCGCAGGATCTATTTTATACAAGGCCTGCTAATTACTGGTTTTGGCGGGTTTTTGGGAATTCTCCTTGCCTCGCTCCTTATCTGGTCGCAACTCCTCTTTGGGTGGTTAAAAATAACCCCTTCCTTGTCGTATCCTGTAGAATATAACCTGGTAAATGTTTTTATAGTTTTGGGAACTATTATGGTGCTGGGAATCATCGCCTCCAAAATAGCGAGCAGCCGGGTAACCAAGAAATTGCTTGCTTAATTAGGCAAATTGGTGGTCTCCGAATTTTAGTAAGGCTTCGTCAAAAGCCGCAAATACATCTGCAGCGTCGTCGCTGGTTACCATCTTCATCCGGAATTCTTTAAAGTCGGGGATACCCTTAAAATAATTGGTATAGTGCCTTCTGGTTTCAAAAACTCCCAGCTTCTCCCCTTTCCAATCGATGGCCATTTGCAGATGGCGCCTGGCCGCGGTTACCCGTTCTTCCATGGTAGGGGGTGCTGCGTGCGTTCCTGTCTTAAAAAAATGTTTTACTTCCTTAAAAAACCAGGGGTACCCAATACTGGCCCGTCCTATCATGGCCCCATCTAACCCGTAGTCATCGCGCATGCGCATCGCCGCTTCCGGGCTATCTATATCCCCGTTTCCAAATACCGGGATGTGCATTCTGGAATTATTCTTTACCTCAGCTATTGGCGCCCAATTGGCGCTTCCTTTATACATTTGTGCCCGTGTTCTGCCGTGGATGGCAATGGCTTTGCAGCCTACATCTTGCAGTCGCTCTGCTACTTCCACAATTTTAATAGAATTCTCATCCCATCCTAAACGGGTTTTTACCGTAACGGGGAGTTTCGTATGTTTTACCATGGCCTCGGTTAACGAAACCATCAGGTCTATATCTTTTAAGATGCCCGCGCCGGCGCCTTTGCTCACCACCTTTTTTACGGGGCAGCCGAAATTAATGTCGATAATATCGGGGTTAGATTTCTCTACGATTTCCACCGACTGCAGCATAGAATCCAGGTTGGCCCCAAAGATCTGTATGCCCACCGGGCGCTCTTTCTCGTAGATATCTAGTTTCATGACACTTTTAGCGGCATCGCGGATAAGCCCTTCCGAAGAGATGAATTCTGTGTACACCACATCTGCTCCCTGTTCCTTGCATAAGGCCCGGAATGGGGGGTCGCTTACGTCTTCCATAGGGGCGAGCAAGAGTGGAAATTCTGGCAGTATAATGTCACCAATCTTTGGCATAACTTCTTCCTTAGAATGGCAAAATTAGAAATAAAGTAGGGAATACACCTAATTTACTCGTTCTCGAGTCGGTCTAACTCACTTTTCTGCAGGTCGCGGTCCCCATTACTGAGTCGGTAATTCCCAAAATTATAGGTGAAGCCCAGGCGTACAAATTGGGTTTCCGGAACGCCAAAAAAGGTGTTGTCCTGGTTGGCATAACGAGAGGTGTATTTGGCATTGGCCCTCCCCAGCACATCTTCTGAAACAAGAGAAATAACCGCCCTGTTCTGCCACAAAGATTTCCGTACCCCGGCATTCAGGGCAATGGTTTCTGACTGTTGGAAAGAGCCAAAAAGAAATCCGCTTAAATAGGTGAGTGTAACGTCGCCCTTAAAGGTCTTGTCTTTAGAAATGGTGAAGGAGTTACTCAAATACCCGTAATACCCACTCACCTCGTTCTTATAGCTGTCTATGGTGCTTTCTACTGCTAAAAAGGTTTCATCTTCATAGAAAATGGAGTTGTAGAAATACAGATACCAAAACGGGGTTACGGAGGTGGCAATGGTAAAGTCTAACCCATAGGAGTTGCTGTCTAATACATTTTGTTTGATCTCTCGCAGGGTTTGATTTGTATTATCCTGAAACGTTAGCCTGCTAATATAGCGACCATTATCCCTGTAGTAAGCGTCTATAAAATAAGTGTCTTTGATATTAAAATTAAGATTGAAATTGTGACTAAAATTGGGCACTAAATTAGGGTTGCCTTCATCAAAATCGTTTTCATTCAGGAAATACCTGAAAGGGTTTAGATCCGAGTATTTGGGTCGGGTTAGTTTTCTGCTGTAGTCGAAGGTAAGACTGTGGTTTTCTCCTAACTTACGGGTAAGGTATAGGGAAGGAAACAGTTCAAGGTAGCTTTGATTGTTTATCTGATTTAAGGTTTCTGATTGGGCCTCTACCTCGGTCTGTTCTATGCGTAAGCCCATCTTTAATGACCAATCATCCCATTCCTGTGAAAAGCTGCTGTAAGCAGCCGCAACCCACTCGCTGTAGTTAAATTTATCTGCAAGGGCAATATTAAAAGGAGGCAGGGTATTGTTTACGTCAAAATAATCGATCTCGCTGTTAGAGTCAATAACAGACCCTTTTATGCCAATCTCAATACTACCCAGCTTCACAGGGGTGTAATAATCTAATTGCCCGGTAACGATGTTGATGTCTTGAAGGGCGTCTGTAGAAAAATCAAAGTTTCGTAAAAAATTCTCTGCGGCATCAAAATAATCGCTAGACCCTATTTGCTGTCGAGATAATTCATAATAGGTATAATGGGCGTTTGCTTTTATAGAAGCTCCTTCTTTTTTCAGGCTTCGTTCATAGTTGAGATCAAAAGACAGGTTTAGTACGTCTTCGTTAATAGTGCTGATGTTCTGAAGCGTGGAATCTACCGTTCCCAATGCATTGCGCATTTCAGTAGCTACCTCATTTAGCACATCTACGTCCGGAGAGATGCTGAGGTTGGCTGTAAGGTTCAGCAGGTCGCGTTCAGAAAGGCTATAGTCTAGAATTAGATTGGCTTGTTGTGCCAGGGAGCGTGTGGTTCTGAAGTGCTCGGTGTTCCAATCTGCAAATACCGTGTTTTGATCATCTTTATATTTAATTTCGATATCGGAGGTAACAAACTCCTTTCTTGGATTAATAACATAATTGGCAAAAAGGTTGAATTTTTCACCTTTGTGATAATGGCTTGTTCCAATACTGTATTTAGGAAAAATAGCCTGTTCTACCTGTCCCCGTATGCTTCCCTTATACCCGGGAGATACATTTACCCCGGTTTGGATATTCAGGAGAGGGCCATCTTCTGCCTCATAACTGGCGGGGGGGTTAGGAAGAACTTCTACCGCCGAGATAACATTTCCTGCAAGGCCCTTTAAAAAATCCTGGATCTCAGAAGAAGACAATTGTACTTTGCGGTTGTTGAGGTACACCGTTGCCCGCTGCCCCCTTATTTCCAAATTGTCTTGTACCACTATAACTCCCGGGGCGTTTCGAAGAATATCCATGGCGTTGCCTTCACTAACTACTGTATTCTCCACATGAAATACAATGCGGTCTGCTTTTCGTTCAATAGAGGGTTGCTGGCCGGTTAAGACTACTTCGTCTAACAGCTCCCTGTTAGATTCTAACACAATGGCCCCTATTTTAATGTTAGATTTTATCTCCAGTGGCACCATTACAGAGATATACCCAAAGTAGTTTGCTTGCAGGTAATAAATATCTGGTGCTATATCCTTTATGGAAAAATACCCTGCATCATCGGCAGAAATTCCTTTTACCTGGGTACTGTCTGTAACTTGTAGTAGAATCACATTGGAAAAAGGTAGGGGTTTCCCTTCGGAATCCTTTACAAAACCCGAAACCTCATAGGATTGGCTTGCCAATAATAGCGGGAAAATGCCTAATAAGATCAGTAAGGGGAGTCTCACAGTGCGGTAGGTTGAACGTCAAATCTATAAAATAAATTAGACTTCATGGCATTTTGGGGTTGTATTACCTCGCAGAGGCCCGTCCTTTATAAAACACACAACGCCTTAGTGGGCAAAACTAAAAAGTGATTTCTACCGTAATCTTCTCTCCGCCCCTGTCTACAGTAACCTTCGTGGTGTTCCCTGCTTCAAAAATTGAAAGCGCTCTCATATAGCTCATCATATCTACCACGGTGCTGTCTCCCATCTGAATAACAATATCTCCCTTTTGCAGGCCTGCTTTCTGTGCCGGTTTATCTTCACTTACCCCATCTATGCGCATCCCTTCACCACCAAACAGGTAATCCGGGATAACACCCATGGCCACTTTAAACCTGGGGACCTCTTCGCTCTCATTTACCGTTTTTTGGAAACTGAGTTTTGGATCATCGTTTAACTCTGCTACTACGGCCATGATATACTCCGAGATTCGGGTCATGCCTTCATAATTTAACTTTTCTGAATCATCTGAAGGTTTGTGGTAATCTTCGTGCTGCCCGGTGAAAAAATG
The DNA here is from genome assembly GCA_965365635.1 of uncultured Muriicola sp. GTDB lineage: Bacteria > Bacteroidota > Bacteroidia > Flavobacteriales > Flavobacteriaceae > Muriicola. Next base: position 16,156 of record CBDUCK010000004.1, on the reverse strand, counting down.
AAGTACGGGTAGCTCTTGCAGGTAAAAAGACGTGTGGTCAGAAGGGCCTACGCCCGATTCTTTTAGGACCAGTTCAAATCCCGGATTGCTTGCATTGAGTACTTGCGGCCAAATAGGTGCTGTGCCTGTGCCACTTACAGAAAGTACGTTGCTCTCTCGTAGCCGTCCTACCATGTCCATATTCAGCATATAATTCACTTGTTCTAAGGAAACCGTAGGATTCTTAGCAAAGAAATTAGATCCCAACAGTCCCAATTCTTCTCCGGAAAAAGCTATAAACAAATAGTTGTTCCCCATATAGGTACCTGCCTTAAGTTCGCTGGCAAGTTTTAGTAAAATACCTACGCCGCTGGCATTGTCATCTGCCCCGTTATGAATAGCGGGTTCCCCCCTGTGGAGCGAGCCATCGCCTCCCATACCCAAATGGTCATAATGTGCCCCAATAATGACCGTTTTATCTGCCTTGTTGTCTATATACCCAATAACATTGGTGCCCGTTACAGTACTGTCTTCCCCCTGAATGGTATACTGCACTTCCTGGTGTGGATCGCTTTTTGGTTTAAACGTAAATGTTTGATAAAAAGACCCCGCCATTCCCTTAGGGGCAAGCCCAATCATTTCCATACGATCAGCAATATAGGAGGCTGCCTCCAATTCCTGAGGGGTGCCCGTTCCGCGTCCCCTAAGCGAATCGCTTGCCAATAAGGCAACATCATCTTGTAAGGTATACACCTTGGTTTCTTTTTGTTTGCATGAAATAAATACGGCGATAAAAATGAATAATATGCTTTGTTTCATGATAATAGAAGTTAATTTTGTTCAAAATTAGACAACTTATGAGAAAAATACTTCTTTTAGCGCTACTAACTTTAGCTATTGCTTGTAAAACGGACCAGAAAAAAACAGTGGATACTGTTTCAGAAGAACCTTCCTTAATGGCAGGTACAGATACCTTAATTTATCCGGAAGAAAAATATTTTAAGTCGATCCGCCAAATAACCTTTGGAGGAGACAATGCAGAGGCCTATTGGAGTTTTGATGATCGTAAGATGATTTTTCAATCTAATAACACCGAGTGGGGAGTGGAGTGCGATCAGATGTTCTTAATGAATATCGAAGAAAGTTTTAAGGACAATAAACCGCCAATGATAAGTACCGGTATGGGCAGAACCACCTGTGCCTATTTCTTGCCAGACAATGAGCATATTGTATACGGGTCCACGCATTTAGTAGACGAAAAATGTCCTGAAGTGCCTTTGAGAAAAAATGGAAACTATGTATGGCCGGTGTATGATTCTTTCGACATTTTTGTGGCCGATCTGGAAGGGAATATTGTGGATCAGCTGACCAATGAGCCGGGGTACGATGCGGAAGCAACAGTTTCTCCCAAAGGCGATAAAATTGTATTTACTTCTATGCGAAGTGGAGATCTGGAATTATATACCATGAATTTAGATGGAACAGACGTACAGCAAATTACCGATGAATTAGGCTATGACGGTGGGGCTTTCTTTTCCCCGGACGGGACTAAAATAATATTTAGGGCAAGCAGACCTAAAACAGAGGAAGCCATTGCTAAATACAAAGATCTCTTGTCTCAGGGTTTGGTTGAACCTACAGATATGGAATTGTTTATCTGTGATGCTGATGGTGGCAATCTTCGCCAATTAACCTTTTTAGGAAATGCCAACTGGAGTCCGTTTTTTCATCCTTCCGGAGAGAAGATCTTATTCTCTAGCAACTTTGAGGCGCCCGAGGGATTTCCTTTTAATCTGTATTTCATAGATCTGGATGGTAAAAACCTGGAGCGCGTAACACATGGGGAAACCTTCGATGCGTTTCCGGTATTTTCTAATGACGGAAAGTATCTGGCATTTTCGAGCAATCGGAATAATGGCGGTACCCGAGACACCAACTTGTTTATTGCCGAATGGCAGGAATGATTTTTTTAACTGTATCTTTGCCGCTCCAATTATTTCAGCTAGAAAAGGAAAATGAAGCACATTAGAAACTTCTGTATTATTGCGCATATAGACCATGGTAAAAGCACCCTGGCAGATCGTCTGTTAGATTTTACCGGGTCGGTTACCGACCGCGAAAAGAAGGAGCAGCTGTTAGACAGTATGGATCTCGAAAGAGAGCGTGGGATTACCATTAAGAGTCATGCGATTCAAATGGAATACGAGTATGAAGGAGAAACCTATGTCCTAAATTTAATAGATACCCCTGGCCATGTAGATTTTTCTTATGAAGTGTCGCGGTCTATTGCGGCTTGTGAAGGGGCCCTTCTGGTAGTAGATGCGGCGCAAAGCATACAGGCGCAAACCATCTCTAATTTATATTTGGCATTGGAAAACGACCTGGAGATTATTCCTGTGTTAAACAAAGTGGACCTTCCCAGCGCAAGCCCTGAAGAAGTAACCGATGATATTGTGGATCTTTTGGGTTGCGACCCTGAAGATGTGATCCCTGCCAGTGCAAAAACCGGTCTTGGGATAGAAGAAATCCTAAAGGCAATTATTGAAAAAATTCCGCCCCCTACCGGTGTCCTCGACGAACCTTTACAGGCGTTGGTATTCGATTCTGTTTACAATCCGTTTCGCGGCGTAGAAACCTATTTCAGGGTTAAAAATGGGGAAATAAAAAAAGGGCAGAAAATAAAATTCGTGGCTACCGGAAAAAGCTATTTTGCTGATGAGGTAGGTACCTTAAAACTTACGCAGCATCCCAAGCCAAGTATTAAGGCGGGCGATGTTGGCTATCTTATTACGGGCATTAAAGATGCACGGGAGGTGAAAGTGGGAGATACCATAACCGATTCTGAACATCCGACAATTAATCCGATCGCCGGTTTTGAGGATGTAAAGCCCATGGTTTTTGCAGGTATTTACCCGGTAGATACAGAAGATTTTGAAGAATTGCGTTCTTCCATGGAAAAGTTGCAGCTAAATGATGCCTCTTTGGTATTTACGCCAGAAAGTAGTGCTGCCTTAGGTTTTGGTTTTCGTTGTGGTTTTCTGGGCATGCTCCACATGGAGATTATACAGGAACGCCTGGAAAGGGAATTTGATATGACGGTGATTACTACCGTACCCAATGTAAGCTACCATGCATTTACCAGAAAAAACCCGGACAAACCCTTAATTGTAAACAACCCTACAGACCTGCCAGACCCTTCTACCATAGATAGGGTTGAGGAGCCCTATATAAAAGCTACCATTATTACAAAATCCGATTTTGTAGGGAATGTGATGTCGCTTTGTATAGAAAAAAGAGGACAGATTACCCATCAGACGTATTTAACCACCGAGCGGGTAGAACTCAATTTTGATATGCCATTGGCAGAAATTGTATTTGACTTCTACGATCGTTTAAAAACAGTTTCTAAAGGCTATGCCTCGTTCGATTATACCCCTATTGGCATGCGGGCCTCCAAATTAGTAAGGGTAGATATTCTGCTTAATGCAACGCCTGTGGATGCACTCTCTGCGCTGATTCACGCAGACAATGCCGCCCATATTGGCAAGAAGATGTGCGCAAAGCTAAAAGAACTTATTCCAAGGCAACAATTTGATATTCCCATACAAGCTGCTATAGGGTCCAAAATCATCTCCAGGGAGACTATAAAAGCCCTTCGGAAAGACGTTACCGCCAAATGTTATGGGGGTGATATTTCCAGAAAACGAAAACTGTTAGAAAAACAGAAAAAAGGGAAAAAGAGAATGCGCCAGGTGGGGAATGTAGAAATACCTCAGCAAGCATTTATGGCTGTTTTAAAATTGAACGATTAGCACCTGCGTAGTTCAATAGTAGCCGATTTCCTTATTTTTTCTGATGTGGTTGTGCTGATTTAATCATCCAGATCCGACTCTTTACCAGCCTCATTTGCCAGCATTTTCCCCAGATAGACCAGCTTATACCCTTTGGTGATATCCTTAAATTTCTTACTGTGGGAGGAGATAATAGTAAGTTCCCCGTCTGGTTCCTTCAAAAATATAGGGATGATATAATCGTCTGCGTTGGTCGCCTCTATGAGACGCTCATAATGTGCCTGATCTTTTAACTTTTTTTCGTGAATTGCAGGAAACTTACGCGCTGCCTCCGTAAGTTTTACAAAATCGTCTGTATGGGAGAAAAGCCCTTCTTCCGGATTATTCTCGGGGTCGTTCATTTCATCAGTATCTACCAACCGAAACGATCCGTTTTCTCCAAATTGCTTGCTAAACTTCTCTATGGCATACTTATTAATCTCCGAATTTCCGGTGAGTGCCATTAGGTAGCCAACATCATTCAACTCTATATTATCTGCCAGGGTATCGGAGTAAATATTGGCGGTAAATGCTTCCAGGCCAATAGCAGCGCATTTTTCAATATAGGCTTCATTATTGTCTATAAGAACCACATGGCGGTTATTGTCTTTAAGGTATTTTCCCATAAGACGAGAGACCCTGCTGGCGCCAATAATAAGGATACCCTCAGAGCGTTTTAAAAATACGCCTACCCATTTTGCAAATAGCCTGGCTGTAGTAGCATTCAACACTACAGTCCCTAAAACGATCATAAAAACCAGTGGGGTAATATATTCTGCCCCGGGTTCTCCTTTCGCCACTAGTTTAGAGCCAAACAGGGAAGCAATCCCCGCGGCTACAATACCTCTTGGGCCCACCCAGCCTATAAATAATTTCTCATTTAATCCCAAGTCCGAGCCCCTGGTACTGAGAAACACCCCCAGTGGGCGAATAATAAAGACTATGGTTAAAAAGAGGATGGCGGTGTTCCAATTATAAATGAGTTCCAGATCGCTGAGATTAATATTGGCTGCCAGGAGGATGAACAGGATGGAGATCAGCAATACACTCAAAGATTCCTTAAAATAGAGGAGTTCCTTAATGTTGGGCAGGTTTAGGTTCCCCATGACCATCCCCATGACTACCACTGCCAACAGCCCGGATTCGTGGGCAAAAATGTCCGATTCTACAAAAACTAAAAGAACAACTGAAAGCGAAACCACATTTAGGAGATAGTGTGGTATAAAATTCTTTTTAATAGCAAACCCAAGGGCATGGGCAAACGTAAAACCAAACGTGCTTCCAAATAGTAATATCTTACCAAACTCCACTAGTGCTGTCTTGGTATAGCCTTGTCCCTCTCCAACGCTTATGAATTCGAAAACCAAAACGGCAACCAATGCCCCAATGGGGTCTATCAAAATCCCCTCCCACTTAAGGATGGCAGACACGTCTTTCTTCAGCGGTATGTTTCGTAGGATTGGAGTAATTACCGTAGGCCCGGTAACAATTATTAAAGATGAGAATAGAAACGAAATCTGCCAGTTAAGGTTAAAAATAAAATGCGCAGCAATACCTGCCCCAAAAAAGGTTACTAACGTACCAACGGTAATTAATTTGGAAATAACAGGGCCCACATTGGAAACTTCTGAGCGTTTTAAGGTAAGCCCTCCCTCAAAAAGAATAATACTTATGGCGAGCGACACAAAGTAATACAGGCCGTCTCCCGGAAATAATCCTGCCTCACCATTCCATATGGGTTGAATTAACTTTTCCCCGTTTTCGGTGAACAAGGTGGCAATAGGCCCTACCAGAAGCCCTATCAGGATTAATGGCAAAATAGCAGGTAGTTTTAACCGCCAGGCTACCCATTGTGCTATAATCCCTAAAATTATAATTCCTGCCAGTTCCAACATACCTTTTGAGCTTTACGGAAGATGTGCGAATAGAAATCTCCTGCTTGCGATAACAAATAAAAACAATAAAATACAAACGTCAGAAAAATATGCTTCTTTATTCTGTTTCCACTTTACGGGCTTAATTAAAACATCTGTTACTTCATTTTATGCTATATTAACGCCAAATCATGTGAATGAATTCATTAAACAGGCCATTTAATACCATCTTGTTCGGGTTTGCATTTTCACCCTCCCTGAAAGTAAACATTCTGGAGACAACCCGGTTGGCACATTTTTTAAATGCAAAACTTATATTGCTGCATGTAGGAACTAAAACGGATGATAAGTGTGCCACAATTGAAACTTTACTGCAAAAGATAGCGTATCCTGAAACCCTTCCGGAGGTTCATTGGGTTGAAGGAAAACCAGTACCCACTATTCTGGAGGCGTGTAATAGGTTTTCAATAGACCTTCTTGTCCTTGGAGCTTTGCAAAAAGAAAATATGTACCAATTCTATATAGGAACCATCGCCAGGAATCTTACCCGAAAAGTTACCTGTTCCGTGCTATTATTGATTAAACCATCAAGAATCAGAGTGCCCTGCCAACATGTGGTTGTAAATGGTTTTGATGATCCCAGTACCCCGGGAACTATAAAAAAGGCCTTTCAAATGGCCAAAGCCCTGGGAGCAAAACAAATTTCTATTGTAGAGGAGATTACAAAAAAGGAAGTGCATGTAACTGTCGAAGATGACCGGTCATTGAAAAGAGCGTCTTTACGTAAAGAACGTCTTAAGCGAAGAGAAGAATCGCGTGTTAGAAATGTTGTCGGCAGTTTGCCCGAAACCCTGCTTACATCAATCACCGTTAAGATTCAAAGTATCTTCGGAAAAAGAGGGTACTCTATTGGGCACTATGCAGAAGTGGTACGTGCCGATCTTTTAGTGATGAATGCCCCCGAGAAATCAGGTGTCTTAGACCGTATTTTTCCTCACGATATTGAATATATCCTATCCGATCTCCCTACAGATATGCTTATTGTAAGGAATAGTCTATGATAGCAAAAAAGAATCGCTCTGCCATCTTTATTAAGGACCTGCCTAAGAACATATTTGCTGGTTTTGTGGTTTCCTTAATAGCACTTCCGTTGGGGCTGGGGCTTGCTTTGGCGAGTGAAGCTCCGCCTATCTCCGGTATTATTCCAGCAGTTGTAGGTGGGGTGATTGTTGCCATTCTGGGTGGATCTTATGTGACCATAACGGGGCCTGGAAATGGCTTGGTAATTGTTCTTTTAGGAGCAATCACCACACTTGGTGGTGGCGATCTTTATCAGGGATATCTTTATACGCTGGCTGCTGTAGTATTTTCAGGGATCGTCATGATGCTCCTTGGTGTTCTGCGTATGGGCCGGTTAGCCGATTTTTTTCCTGCTTCTGCCATTCAGGGTATGCTGGCTGCTATTGGTATTGGTATTCTTGCCAAACAATTTCACATAATGATAGGGCAAAATAATGAAGCAGGTAATATCATAAGCCTCTTAGGGCAAATACCGTCTGGCTTGTATTCTTTGTGGGAAACAGATAATTTAAGTGTTCTCTTCGCGGCCGGTACTGGGATTCTGAGTTTGTTGATAATGGTGTACTATTCAAAGATTCGTAATCGTTATTTTCAGCTGATCCCTGCTCCTATGTGGATTCTTATTCTCTCTATTGGGTTTAATTATTTTTGTTCCTGGTTTAATATTGCGTATCCGATAGGCAAGAAATTTTTAATCCCCATCCCCGAAGACGTATTATCCTCCCTGGTGTTTCCCAATTTTGATAAAATTTTTCAATTAGATTTTATTGTAATAGTATTCGCCATAACGTTTATTGCCAGCATAGAATCCCTGCTGAGCATCAAAGCAGTTGATAAGTTAGATCCTGCCAATAGACACGCCAACGTAAATAAGGATTTAAAGGCATTAGGGCTAACCACAACCATTAGTGGTTTATTGGGTGGACTCAATGTGGTGACAGTAATAGCCAGGAGCTCTGTAAATGTAAATACAGGAGCTACCAATAGGTCGTCTAATTTTTTTCATGCTGTTTTTCTGATAGCCTTTGTTTTGATATTCCAGGAACAGCTCAGAAAAATTCCCCTTTCAGCGCTTGCCGCTATCTTGGTCTATACTGGCTATAAACTCGCAACTCCTGCTGTCATAAAAAAGATAGCTCTAATAGGAAAAGAACAAATTATTATTTTTCTGGCCACTGTTTTTACAACCCTTACTACCAATCTTATTACAGGGATTGTTGTTGGTATCCTCATAACCTTTATTATTCATGCTTTGCTCAACAGGAGTTTTCTGCTATTTATCACGAATCTTTTTAGGCCCAATATTCTTATGTTCCGGGAACAAGATGGTGGTAATTATTTTATAAGCATTAAGTATTTCTGTAGCTTTTTAAACTACTATAAGCTCAAAGATAAATTAGATCTTATCCCTGAAAATGAAGAAGTGGTACTAGATTTTTCTATGTGTAGCTTTGTAGATCACACCGTACTGGAAGGTTTGGAAAATTATCGGGAAATTTTTGATCTGAAAGGAGGCCACATAGAGCTCATTGGTTTAGATAACCATGAAACCGATTCGGTTCATCCGTTTGCTATACGTAAAATAATTCCATTAAAAGCCTTGAAACCCATAGAGCGGTATTTTACAAAAAGGCAGGAAGATTTAAAAGAAACGGCAAAAGATTTTGGATGGAACTACATTCCAAAGAAGAACAAGAATACTCTTTTTCTTCGGAATTTTGTATTTTTTTACTCGAGGAATATTAGGTATTCCTATAATCAACTGGAAGATCTGGAAGGCGAAAAGGGTGTTTTTGATATTGAGTTTACAGAAGGGGAATTTATTGCCAAAGAGGTCGTAAAAACTACACTGATGTATATTTCGCTTAAAAAAAACATCCCTTTATTTATGGTTGATAAAGAAGGGTTGTTGGGAGTATTGTCTAAGCTATCTGGTTCTGGTTTCGAAAATATTGAAATTCCAAATCATCCCGATTTTAATAGACGTTTTCATTTAAGCGGGGAAAATCCGGAAGCTATTTCCAAATTATTTACTGATGAGATCGTACTGTTTTTGGAAAGTAATCCGTATTACCATCTGGAATCTAATGGAAGCGCGCTGTTGATCCTAAAAAAAGAACGCCTTCTGGGGGTTAAAGAGATTAAAAGAATGATTTATTTTGGAAAACAACTTCAAGATTTACTTCAATCTAGTTAAAATAATCAACGATTTGTTAAAATATGGGGGCAAAACAAGTTATCGGTTTGTCTTTTAGTAATTTGCGCCCGATGAATTTGTACCCAATAGAATCTGGCAATTTTAAGTTAGACGGTGGTGCCATGTTTGGCGTGGTTCCTAAGTCTATTTGGCAACGAACCAACCCTGCCGATGCCAACAATATGATCGATATCGCCGCCAGGTGCCTGCTTATTGAAGAAGGCGATCGGTTAATCTTGATCGATACAGGCATGGGGGATAAACAAAGTGAAAAATTCTTTAGCTATTACTATCAGTGGGGTAACCATTCGTTAGACGCTTCTCTAAAAAACCTTGGGTTTCATCGCGATGATATAACCGACGTCTTTATGACTCATTTGCACTTTGATCATTGCGGGGGTAGTGTTCAGTGGAACGCTGACAGAACAGGTTATGAACCCGCATTTAAGAATGCCGATTTCTGGACCAATGAGGCGCATTGGCAATGGGCCGTTCATCCGAATGGAAGAGAAAAGGCGTCCTTCCTAAAAGAAAATCTGTTCCCAATGAAAGAAAGTGGTCGACTGCGTTTTATTGAGCGTGGTGAGGCTCCGTTTCTGGAAACAAGTGAGCTTGGGTTTGGCATCTTATTTGTAGATGGACATACAGACAAACAAATGATTCCTCATATAAACTACAAAGGAAAGACCATGGTTTTTATGGCAGATTTGCTCCCAACTGTAGGTCATATACCATTGCCTTATGTGATGGGGTACGATACCAGGCCGCTTTTGACGCTCTCAGAGAAAAAGATCTTTTTAGATACGGCAACAGAAAAGGAGTTTTACTTGTTTCTTGAACACGATGCCCATAATGAACTATGCACCTTACAGGCTACCGAGAAAGGTGTTAGACTCAAAAACACTCATACATTTTATGAAATTTTCAACTAAGACTTTTGTAGCCTTCGCAGTTCTAAGTTGCTTGTGTATCGTCTCGGCACGTGCTTTTCAGAGTGAAGATTTTACTCCTGAATTTTCTTTTACCAAAGGCATTGAGGGGCCGGCTGTGAATAGCGATGGATCACTTTTTGCGGTAAATTTTAAAGAAGAAGGAACCATTGGAAGGATAAATTCCAACGGGGAGGGAGAAGTATTTCTTTCATTGCCAGAAGGCAGTATTGGCAATGGCATCCGTTTTGACGAAGAGGGTACTATGTTTATCGCAGATTACGCGGGCCATAAGGTATATAAGGTTGCTAAAAATTCTAGAGAATTAAGTGTTTGGGCAGAAAATAAGGAAATGAGTCAGCCCAACGACCTTGCCGTGGGTGCTAACGGAATTCTTTATCTAAGCGATCCTGACTGGTCAACTAATTCTGGGCGAATTTGGATGGTTTCGCCTAAAGGTGCCATTATTCTTCTGGAAGAAAATATGGGTACTACTAATGGAATAGAAGTGAGTCCCAACGGTAAGGTGCTTTATGTGAACGAATCAGCACAGCGCAATGTTTGGAAATACGATATACAAATAGATGGTTCCATTGCAAATAAAACTAAGTTACTCTCTTTTGAAGACTTTGGATTAGACGGAATGCGATGCGATAAACGGGGTAATTTATACATTACGCGCTATGATAAAGGATCGGTTGTCATTGTTTCTCCCAAAGGAAAAATTAAAAAGGAGATCTTTTTGAAGGGTAAAAAACCATCGAATATTACCTTTGGCGGCAGTAAAGGAAAAACTTGCTTTGTTACGCTCGCAGACAGAGGTTGTATAGAAACTTTTAGAGCTCCTTTTGCGGGCAGTTATTACAATAAAGTACATTAAAATGAAAGCGGCTATGAGATCAATTAAAAGTATGCAAATCTTATTGGGGTATCTTACTGCCATATGGTTAGTGGGGTGTAGCAGTGTAAATATAGTGTCTACCCCTATCGAAAATATAGACAGTCTGCCCTTGAGGGTTACAGAATTAACAGAGACCCAAAAAAGAACCTGGGGACACGCAGATCTGCTTACGGATACTATTCCGGGAATGAGTGTAGATAAGGCCTATTCCGATATTATTGGAAAGAAAAAGGGCGTCAAGGTTATTGTGGCGGTACTCGATTCCGGGATAGATCTTACACATGAAGACCTGGATGGGGTTATTTGGGTCAACGATGGAGAAAAACCAGGGAATGGGAGAGATGATGATGGGAATGGGTATGTAGACGATGTTCACGGATACAATTTCTTAGGGGAATCGTACTACGAGCAGCAAGAATTTGCGCGGATCCTTAGGCTTGGTTTAGAAGATGAAGCAACAAGAGCAAGGGCCAAAGAAAAGCTAGAAAAAGAATTTAAAAAAGCTTCGGACAGTAAGCGAATGGTCGTTTCAAATAGGGATCAGACACAACAAATTCAGGGGATTGTAAAGGAAGCAGATGTTGCCATAAAGAAGCATTTAGGGAAAGAAACCTATACCAAAGAGGAGGTGGCTGCAATAAAAACAAGCGATCCCTCTTTAAGTCGCAGTGTAAGCATTATTCAGCAAATGTATTCTTATGGAGAAACAATGCCGGAGGTGTTCGCATTAATACAGGCCGATATAGATCAGTTTCAGGAGGGTGTGCACTATTTTTCTGAAAGGTTAGATTACCACCTGAATGTAAATTTCGAAGGCAGAACCGTGGTAGGTGATAATCCATATGATATTTCCGATGCCGACTATGGCAACGGCAACCCCATGAACAGAGATGGGGAAGAAAGCCACGGAACTCATGTAGCTGGTATTATCGCAGCAGAGCGGAATAATGGCATTGGCATAAACGGTGTGGCAAATAATGTTGCTATTATGAGCATTAGAGCGGTTCCTAATGGGGATGAATATGATAAAGACATTGCGCTGGGGATTAGATATGCCGTAGATAATGGCGCAAAGATTATTAATGCAAGTTTTGGTAAGTCGTTCTCTCCAAACGCCGAATGGGTATATGACGCCATAAAATATGCCGCAGAGAATGATGTTCTAATTGTTCATGCCGCCGGTAATGATGGCGAAAATCTTGATGATCCTAAGAATACTAATTTTCCGAAAGACCATATAAACGGAAAAGAATATACAGACAATGTAATTACGGTAGGCGCTTTAAATAATACCTATGGCCCAGAAATGATTGCTTCCTTCTCTAATTATGGAGTTGAAAATGTAGATGTTTTTGCACCCGGCGGGGCTATTTATTCTGCCATGCCTGCCAATGATTATGAATTTCAAGACGGCACTTCCATGGCGGCTCCTGCTGTAAGCGGTGTTGCTGCATTAATTAGGTCTTACTTTCCCAAGCTGTCTGCTTCAGAAGTAAAACAAATTCTCCTCGATTCTGGGCTTAGTTCAAAATCAAAAGTAATGCTGTCCGGAGATTCTTTAAATACTAAATCTTTCGATGCCATTTCTACATCAGGGAAAATGGTGAATGCCTACAATGCATTGATCATGGCAAAAAACAGATCTAATAATAAAAGTTAATTGTAATAATATGAATAGGAAAAATAGAATTATAACTGCTGCTTTTTTGTTGTTTTTTACAGGAGCTATTGGCTTGGCACAAGGCAACAATGGGTATTGGCAACAAAAAGTAGAGTATACCATGGATGTATACATGGATGTAACTACGTATCAATATTCAGGATCGCAAAAACTGGTGTATACTAATAATTCCCCCGATGAATTAACGCGTGTGTTTTATCATATGTATTTTAACGCGTTTCAGCCCGGGAGTGAAATGGATATTCGTTTACAAAACATAGAAGATCCGGACAAACGAATGTTTGTGGACGGGAAAAGTAGAATTGCAGCTCTAACCCCCAAGGAAATAGGATATCTTAATGCAACAAGCCTAAAACAAGATGGTGTGCCTGTTGATTATTCGTTAGAGGGAACGGTTTTGGTGGCAACATTGGCAACCCCTATTGCACCCGGGGCATCTACCACTTTGGAGATGGTTTTTGAAGGTCAGGTGCCTGTACAAATACGACGCTCCGGAAGAAACAATAAAGAAGGTGTGGCTCTTTCTATGAGTCAATGGTATCCTAAAATGGCAGAGTATGATTTTGAAGGATGGCATGCAGATCCTTATATCGCACGGGAATTTCATGGTGTTTGGGGCGATTTTGATGTAAAACTTACGTTAGATAAAACCTATATCGTTGGTGGTACAGGGTATTTGCAGAATGGAAATGAGATAGGATACGGGTACGAGACTCCCGGAACCAAAGTAAAAAAAGTGAGAGGCAAAAACTTAACATGGCACTTTAAGGCGCCTATGGTACACGATTTTATGTGGGCAGCAGATCCTGAATATGTGCACGATACGCTTGCCATGGAAAATGGTCCCACCCTTCATTTTTACTATAAAAACAAGCCCGAATTAATAGAAAATTGGAAAAATCTGCAGCCCAAAACTGCCATGGCAATGAAGTTTTTTAGTGAAAACATCGGCGCCTATCCTTACGAGCAATACTCTGTTGTTCAGGGGGGTGACGGGGGCATGGAATATGCTATGAGTACCTTAATTACCGGGGAGCGAGAGTTTGAAAGCCTGGTAGGTGTTATGGTACACGAAATGGCGCATTCCTGGTTTCAACATATTCTGGCAACCAATGAAGCTAAAAACGAATGGATGGATGAAGGATTTACGTCGTTTATTTCGAGCCTGTGCATGAATACGATTATGAATAAAAATGAGCCTAATCCTTTTGAGCGCTCATACATTGGGTATTTTAATTTGGTAGCTTCCGGGAAAGAACAACCACAAACCACCCATGCAGATCGGTTTGCGTATAACTCGGCCTATGGTTCTTCTGCTTATAGTAAAGGAGCGGTTTTTCTTGCCCAATTAGGATATGTAATTGGCCAGGATAAATTAATGGAGGCTGTTAAAAAATATTTTGATGATTTTAAGTTTAAACACCCTACTCCCAACGATATTAAAAGGTCTGCCGAAAAAGTATCGGGAATAGAACTTGACTGGTACCTTACAGATTGGACACAAACCACAAATACCATAGACTACGGGATAAAAGAAGTTGTAACTAAAGGTGATAAAACTTCTGTGACATTGGAGCGTATTGGGCTAATGCCAATGCCTTTAGATATTTTGTTGGTGTATAAAGACGGTACTCAGGAAACTTTTTACACGCCTTTGCGAATCATGCGGGGAGAAAAAGAAAATCCTTACGGAGGGGTAAAAAGAACGGTGTTGCCAGACTGGGCGTGGGCATATCCCACGTTTACCTTTGAGGTAGCTACGTCTCTTGAAAACATCAGGGCTGTGGTAATAGATCCGTCCCAACTTATGGCTGATATTAATGTTCAGAATAACGTTTGGGTAGCTGAAGAAGAATAACCTCTTACTTCTTAATTAAAATGAGCAGACCTGTCTGGTTATCTATTAAAACCAGGGGGCCTTCTCATACATGTCGTTTTTAGCTATTTTTTCCCTGTTGTTCATTAATAAATGATTCTTATCAACCGTTCTGTTGCGATACCCCAGTAAGTGAAAAAATGGTTTGCTGAAAAATCTGGCCACTTTAACGTTTACCATTAATCGTTGTTTTGTTTCGTCTGCCCAATAGACTCCGGGTAATAGGGTAAGAAGTGTGTCGAATTTTACGCTTCGCAAAAAAGCCGATACTTTTAATATACTCTTGGGGATGTGCCGAACAATAAAAAACCCTTCTGCTCCTTGCTTCTGGTATAGCGGCATAAAAAGTATCCCTTTCTGAGGTGCATAGACTGGTTTATTATGGTTTGTAGCTAATAGCATATCTTTTTCTATAACGTCAAAGCTTTTGAAGCCGGGTTCCATCTTAAATGCATCCTCGGAACTAATTGCATACCGCTCTATAACTTCATAAAAATCTACATTAAACTTGGCTGAGGATTGCAGTTGCTTGAAGTGGTGGTGATACTTTTGCTGGTCTTCTTTTTTCAAAAATCCACTGTGTTCCATGGCTAGCCAGGTAAAAGCTATGCTATTGACAACTGCTTCTTCTGTATGGTGCTGCCCCGACTCAAACCCGAGTGATACATAACCTAGTTCATTAATGTAGCTTAACAAGGGACCCTCTAAATATTCTTCGATCCCTAAAATAATCGGAACCGGAAATAATCTTGAGAACTTTCTATTAATCATAGCGTCATTAATAGTAATAAAAGGGAGTGTTTTGCTCGAAGTGGTGTGAAAATCAATGAAGTAAAAAGGAGGCCTATTATTCTCAAAAATGCTAGTAACAAGTGTTAGGATTTCTATTAATTCGGCCTCTTCAATCGACCTTTGTGCTGCCGGGGTCTCCTTAATGCGCTGAATTTGTTTCTTTGTCCATATTCTATTTAGATCTTGTTCCAAAAAACGCTGATCTTTCAATAAAGCAGGAGAGTTTCCCTGAATACCGTACATACTCCCTCGCATAGGAGGAGGGCTTTTTTCCAATTCGGAGAACACCTGTTTTAAAGCCTCTACTCCAGATGGTTCATTCCCGTGAATACCTCCAAAGAAAACCAGTGTAGGCCCTTTTTCCGTTCCTTTGATATGGCCAATAATTTTTTTGGTTCTTGTTAGGGTCTCGGGCATTTGCTGACTACGTGGTATTAGTTACACATCATTAGAAGTAATTATTCCAATTAGTTTTTTCTCCTTCATTACAGGAAGACAGCCAATTTTTTTGGCGATCATTAGATTCTTAGCCTCTTCTAACAACATTTCAGGAGGGGCGGTAATAACTTCTTTTTGCATTATATCCCGAATTCCTTGTTTGGAAAGATTTGGATCGCCCAAATACTTTTGCACATCGGTCCAGGTAAGAAGTCCTGCCAAATCAAGATTATCATCTAAAATAGGGGTGTGATGTATGTCTCTCCATAACATCATTTTAAGTACAAGTTCGGCGCTGTCTATATCCTGAGCTGTAATAATCTTTGAACTCATCCTATCCCCAATAGTAAGTCGCTCCTCGGGAGTTTCGTATTCATCTCCTCGCGGCAAGCGCCAGGCGTCTATGGTATATCTTTTTTCTTGTCTTTCATACATCGTTGCCACCAGGGTTTTCAGTGCCTCTGGCACCGATCTCTCTATTGTTAATTTCCTGAATGCGCTGATCATCCACCTAGAACCTGTATTAGTGCGTATCCTCTTTTCTATAATAGATAAATAATGTTCCACATCTTTAGGTTC
>CBDUCK010000003.1:0-29187 GCA_965365635.1 uncultured Muriicola sp. | reverse complement strand
CGGAAAGAGTGAATGCATTTTTGGTAATGTGTGAGGTTTTAGGTGCTGATGGCAAAGCTCATCCATCCAATCATCGTGCACAAATTGATGATGATGACAACGATTTCTGGTTCGGTTTTGAACAGGAATATTTCTTGATGGACACAGAAACAGATTTGCCATTAGGTTTCCCAAGAGGCGGATTTCCGGGTCCACAGGGTAAATATTATTGCTCTGTAGGTGGAAGGTACACCTGGGGAAGAGAGTTTGTAGAAGAACATATGGATATCTGCATTGCAGCCGGAATTAATATTGAAGGGATTAACCAGGAAGTGGCACCCGGACAATGGGAATTTCAGTGTTTTGCCAAAGGCGCCAAGCAAGCTGGAGATGAAATTTGGATTGCACGTTATTTATTAAACAGGCTTACTGAAAAATACGGTTACTATATAGAATTACACCCCAAGCCTGTTAAAGGAGACTGGAATGGTTCAGGTATGCATGCAAACTTCTCTAACACTACATTGAGAACTTGTGGCTCTAAAGAAATCTATGAACAAATTTGTGAGGCTTTCAGACCTGTTGCCGGAAATCACATAGATGTATATGGTGCTTTTAATAGTGAACGACTTACCGGTTTGCATGAAACAGCCTCTATTCACGATTTCAGTTATGGTGTATCAGACAGAGGAGCCTCTATCCGTATTCCTATTATAACAGTGGAAAATGGCTGGAAAGGCTGGTTAGAAGACAGACGACCTGCTTCTAATGGAGATCCTTACAAAATTGCTGGTAGAATTATTAAAACAGTTAAATCTGCGAACGTAAGCGTTACAGCTTAAAGTTTATACCAACTAATTTATCAGACCGTTTTTGGGGAAACTCAAAAACGGTTTTTTATTGCGCTTAAAGTGCCCCCTGCTGATAACCCAAAGTGAAGTAAATAAATGCAGCATAGCTAAGGAGTAAGACGATACCATCGCGCCACCCTAGTCGAAGGCCTTTTGGCAAAAACACCAATGGCAGAATTAAAAATGAAATACCAAGCATCCAGAAAATATCGCTGCTTAATAAGCCCTGATCTATTACCTCAACAGGTGTAATCATGGAGGTAATACCCAATACCGCCAGGATATTAAAAATATTGGATCCTATTAAATTCCCAAGGCTAATGGATTTTTCTTTCTTTATAATAGCAATTAAGGACGCCGCCATTTCCGGTATACTGGTCCCTACAGATACTATGGTGATCCCAATGATACGCTCGCTTACCTCATAAAAAGTAGCCAAACCAACGGCCCCGGTAATAAGAAACTCTGAGCCACCCCAAAGTGCGCCACCCCCTAATCCGAGAAAGAAAACCGCCTTATACAATGGGAGCGGTTTAATTACTTCCGATTCCTCCTCTACCACGGCAGGTTTTTGATATCGGAGCAAGTAGACCAGGAACAAAAAAAGCGTTGCCACCATAATGATTCCTTCGTACCGCACCAATACCCCATCGAAGAAAATAAACACAAAAAATAAGAGGGAAGCCACCATCATTACTGGCCAATCCGTAATATAAAAACTCTTACGAACATCTATTGGCCCTAAAATAATAATGATCCCCAGTACCAAGCCCAGATTGGCGATGTTAGACCCTACAACATTTCCCAATGCCAGATCAGGGAAACCTTCCATAGCGGCAGTAACACTAACAATAAGTTCGGGTGCGGAAGTAGCAAAAGAAACCACCGTCATCCCAATAATAATCTTGGAAATATTAAGTTGCAGGGAGAGGGCAACTGCCGACTTCAACAACCAATTGCCTCCAAGGACAAGAAGCACAAGTCCTATGGCTATAAAAAAAAGATCTTGCATGAAGGCAAATTTATAGCAAAGATAGCTCAAACCAGATGTACTGTAATAATGGATCTTCAAATAAAATTACACTGCCACTCGCCAGCTGAAATTGAATTAATCGGACAGGATAGGATAGCACAAATGTTAAATAACTACAAATATAGTTGTTTAACTAATTTTTTAGTAATAGGTTTGATTAAACGAAATTTGCCATGCAGAAATTAACAAATAAGGAAGAAGAGATCATGAAGATCCTTTGGAAATTGGAAAAGGCCTTTGTGAAGGACATTCTTTCAGAAATTAAAGAAGACCAACCCCACTATAACACCTTATCTACGATTGTTCGAAATCTGGAAGACAAATCATATGTTGGGCATGAAGCATTTGGAAATACGCATCGGTACTATCCGCTTATTTCTAAAGAAGCCTATAGAAAACAATTCGTGAATGCTACCATTGCCGATTATTATGATAATTCCTATAAAAGTCTTGTATCCTTTTTTGCAAAAGAGGAAAAGATCTCGGTAGAAGAATTAAAAGAAATAATAGCATTAATAGAAAAAAATAACTGATGGAAACGTTCTTTGTATACCTCCTTAAGGCATCGGCTATTTTGGGGCTTTTTTATGCAGTATATCAGCTATTTTTAAGGGAAGAAACCTTGTTTAAAGAAAACAGGGGGTTTCTACTTCTAGGCATACTGTCTGCCTTGATTTTTCCACTAATTACGATTCCTGTTTATGTTGAAGCAGCACCTGCTGTCTTCACACAAATAGGTTCCAAAGGATCTGGCAATGCAATTACGACTGCAAAACCCGGCATAGACCTATGGTTTTTGTTTCTTGGGGCTTATTATATAGGAATTGGACTGCTGTTGGGTAGGTTTTGTTTACAGCTATTTTCTTTGCGAAAAATAATCACTCAAAATGTTACTACAAGGAAAGATGAAGGTTATGTCTTTATAGAGACCTCCAAAAATTGTACCCCCTTCTCCTTTTTTAATTACATCGTCTACAATCCGTCTTTATATACAGTATCCGAGTTACAGGCTATTTTAGAACACGAAAAAGCACATTGTTCCCAAAAGCACTCCATAGATATTTTAATTAGTCATATAGTCACCATCATCCTCTGGATTAACCCTTTAAGTTGGCTCTATCGAAATACGATACGACAGAATTTAGAGTTCCTTGCGGACGCAAGCGCCACTTCCGCAGTGCCTTCGGTAAAAAAATATCAATATGCACTCTTAAAAGCATCGGGGACTAGTTGTCCCCTACCTATAGTCAATCATTTTTATAATTCATTAATCAAAAAACGAATCGTTATGTTACAAAAATCAGAATCGCGTAAAAGAAATGTTTTAAAAGCCACTCTGGTAATACCATTATTGGCACTTTTTCTTTTCAGTTTTAATACCAGGGAGGTATATATCCCGGCGAACGAGGGCAGCGAAATTAATTGGTCTTCCCTAAGTGATGGCGCAAAAATTGAGATCAAGATCACCAAAGACACTACCGATGACGAATTAGAGAAAATCAAGAAGGATATGGCCAAAGAAGGAGTAGATTTTTCCTATACCGCAGTTCGTAATGGAAAGAAAGAAATCACGAACCTGTCTGTGGACATGAATTCCAAAAAAGAAAATGGCAAACAATTTAACGGCTCTTCCAGTTTTGATAATGATGGAGACCCCATAGACCCGGTAATGCTAGTTTTTGACACCGATAGCAACTTCCTTTTTATGGGAAATGATGGCGACAAGGAATCTCATTTGCACACTATTAATAACAAGATGGTTTGGATGATGGAAGAAGACAGCGAAATGAATGAAGAGATGATAGAAAAACTATCAGAAGAAGGCGTCGAAGTTATTGAGATTAGAGAAGATATGGATGAATTGATGGGTGTTGATGGCAAGTTAAAAAAAGTCATCAAAATTAAGAAGGTTAAGAAAGGAGCAGATGGTAATGTTTTCATCATACAAGAAGATATAAAAGGAGATGGGGATACCGATGTTGATGTGAAGGTCATCAAGAATAAAATTGTCATCGGTGATGGGGAACATATTGAAATCCATGAAGGAGATGGCGAGCATATGGAGATTCATGAAGGAGATGGCAAGCTTATTAAGATCCATAAAGGAGATGGGGAACTGCACAAAAAACATGTTAAGGTAATACGCTCCAAAAAAGGAGGTGACAGCAACGTCTTTATCATGAAGAACTCGGATGATGATGAAGACATAGAGGTAATCCACGAAAAAGGCAATTCATTTTTCTTTATCGACAGCGACGCTGGGGAAAAACCATTATATATGCTGGATGGAAAAGTAGTAAAAGAAAAGAAATTTAAAGAGCTGTCTCCGGATGAAATTGCAACCATAAATGTATACAAAGGCGACAAGGCCATTGAGAAGTACGGCAAAAAGGCCAAAGACGGAGTTGTTGAAATTACTACCAAAAAGAATAAAAAGTAGATACGTTCTAAAGCAATTTCCAAGTAGCCAACTAACTAAAAACCGACCACCTGCCTGGTCGGTTTTTTTTATAAAAAAAAGATGAAATGTTCCAAATAGGGTGATTTTACCTTAAATAGTGCCTTGATTTATGTAAAATTCCTTAAAATAGCCCTACAAATATTACATAACGTAAGGCTATTATAAAATAATACTTACAAATAGTAAATTATTTGCAGAGCACATATTTAATTTTATAATCTTATAGATTTTTATACTTACAATATCGTATGCAATTACATTAATAATGACCTAATTTCTTGGCAAATAGTAGGTGCCTTTATATATTCATCAAAAATTAATAAACAACAGTATTTTATAATTAAAATGATGATAGCCCTCGTAAAATTTTTATTGCACATCTTTATTATGCTTGTTAGCATATTATTCTAAACAAGCAAACAAATACACGTATGGAAAACCCACATTGTGAGGATACAAGATTGGTATCTTTGAAAAAACAAGTTGATGAAACAAATGGTTTTTAAGGTACTTGCCAAAGTAAATAAAGCAATACTTCCTTCGTATACAAAAAAGCGGTTAGATCTTTCTAAAGCTTCCAAAACGCAGTTAGCCATTATAGCCTGGCGCTTTTACATAACTATCCGAGCAGTAGCCTAGTATTGCATCAAAGAATGTACTTCATAACCTTCCAACCTTTGAATGCCCTGTAGCATCTTTAATTCTAGTAAGAAGTTGCACTGGACCACCACCCCACCCAGGGCTTTAATAAGTTCACAGGTAGCTCTTGCCGTTCCTCCGGTTGCCAGCACATCATCATGAACCAGTACCCTATCGCCTTTGCTTATAGCATCTGCATGAATTTCGAGTGTATCTGTCCCGTATTCCAGGTCATAGGTATTAGCAATAGTCTTTGCCGGTAATTTCCCTGCCTTACGCACGGGTACAAATCCAGCCCTTAATGCTATGGCCAGAATAGGGCCAAAGAAAAAGCCTCGGCTCTCCATCCCTACTACCTTGTCTATGTGCTGATCTCCCACAAAGCCAAGCAAGGCCTCGGAGGCAACTTTGAGCGCTTCCGGGTCCTTTAAAAGTGGTGTAATATCTTTAAAATCTACTCCCGGTTTCGGATAATTGGGGATGTTGCGTACATAACTTTTAAAATCCATGTATTTGGCTTCTCTTAATTTTGCCCTAAAAGTAAAAAGAAATATATTTGCAGCCCATTAAGAGTTTCATGGATTTAAATATTCATGCAGTTTCATTGGAATTTACATAAAGGCCTCGTGGCGCAACTGAATAGCGCACTTGATTACGGCTCAAGAGGTTACAGGTTTGAATCCTGTCGAGGTCACTTAGAAAACTAACAAAGAGTAACAAAGCCCTGCAAATATTATGTGTTTGCAGGGTTTGTTGGTTTTAAGGCCATCATTTAATTTGATTTGATTTGATTTAAAATGGTAATAAATCGACAACAAAAAATCTAATCGACAACATTATTGTCGATTTGGTAAAACAGACAGATTTCAAAAGGATAGTTGTTTTGACTTTCGTCTCTACTAATTGTTTAATTAAAAGACGACAACTAAGCTTACTTCAAACACCTCGAATCAAGAATTCTTAGATTTGAAAAACATATAGACTCGCGAAAGCCAAAACCGTTCTCAATATCAAAATCAATTGATTAAATCAAAGTAAATCATGTCTTCAGAAAAACAACCACAAGAAAAAGCAAGACTACATGCTCGAAACAGAAACCGAGAGAGATATGATTTAAGTGCCTTAACTACTGCTATCCCTGAATTGAAAAGTTATATAAGGCCAAACAAATTTGGGGTCGAATCAATCAATTTTTCAAACCCACTTGCCGTTAAACTTTTAAACAAAGCGTTACTACATCATTACTATGGCATAAAGAACTGGGATTTCCCGGATGAAAATTTATGCCCTCCAATTCCAGGAAGAGCAGATTACATTCATCATATTGCTGATTTATTAGGCGAAAGCAATTTTGGTGAGATTCCCGTTGGGGATAACATTACTTGTCTAGATGTTGGTCTGGGGGCTAGTTGCATTTACCCCATTATTGGAGTTACGGAATACGGCTGGCGATTTATTGGTTCTGATATTGATCTAAAATCGATTGCATCAGCGCAGCATATTGTCGATTCTAATTCATCCATTAAAGGTAAGATTGACTGTCGATTACAAAAAAATCCAAAAGATGTTTTTTACGGCATAATAAATAAGGAAGATACCATCGAATTAATTATATGTAATCCCCCTTTTCATTCTTCGATTGAAGATGCTCAAAAAGGAACTCGGAGAAAAATAAAGAATCTAACGGGTAAAAAAGTAACAACACCTGAACTTAATTTTGCGGGAATCAGCAATGAGCTTATCTGTGATGGCGGAGAATATAAATTTATTCAGAATATGATTAGAGAAAGTAATAAGTTCTCTAAAAACTGTTACTGGTATTCAACGTTAGTATCAAAACAATCTAATCTTAAAGGAATTTATAAATTATTAGAAAAAATTGAAGCTAGTCAGATCAAAACAATCCCCTTGGGAACAGGTAATAAATCGAGCCGAATTGTAGCCTGGACGTTCCTGTCCAGAGAAGAGCAAAATGAGTGGAGAGAAACCAGATGGAAGGCACCATCATGACATATCAATCTTCATGTTAATATGCATCCATTTAGTAGGAACCGGGTCAGATTCAACATTGACAATCTTGGCGTAGTCAATTCCCCAATCCAACAGGTTCAATTGCCCTTCCAGAACTAGTGAACTTGGCATTGTGTCTTCTGGGCACCGGATCCTCGAAACAAAGAACTTCACATCCCTTTCGATCCCTGTTATTGACATCTTTCCATTCACTTGATACCAATCCACGCCCATCGTATATACATCCGTAGATCTGAAGGTTATCTTTTCCTCATTCTCTCCAATAAACAGACCAGGTGTAATAATTCTCTCTGTTAAGTCGGGTCCCGCACATACCTTAAATGAATTAGGATCTACTTCAAATGAGAGTTCCATATTTTCTAGAGGATTCCCAAGGTCTTCGCGTAAAGAAGTAATTACATTTAAATTATCTACAATGCCTCCAAATGGTGTACTGCAGTGCCCGTGAGTCACGAACATATTAATAGTCTGGTTTTCATAGTTTTCAGGAACAGATGCGTCTTCTGGTTCTAGATAGGATGAGTTACTTATAATTAGTCCACTCCCAACAACCATGGTTGACAATACCAGCAGCGACAAAACAATTTTTTTATGCTCTTATGTTTAATATTTCCATCAATGTATGGAGTATTTAATCCTGAAATAATTAACGAATGTAAAATATTGGAAAGCCAATCAGCATCGTCATCTTAAGTCATTTGTATGGAATCTAACAACATTCGCATTCGGTAGATTCAGGAACCCCAATGTTAGTGCTCTAATACTTCAAGATCTTATTTATTTGTCAGTATCCAAAGCTCTACTTCTTCAGAAGAACGCCAGTGTTGGTCTCGTTTTGATCTTTCAGAAGCAGCTTTCACTGTTTTTTTTATACATCTTTCCAGTTGGAACCTCCCTCCTTCTGCTAGTTCCTTCTCTATCGGATGTTCTTTAGTGACATTAGTTATTTGAGCTAAATTTGAGAATATGATTACAAGCTTTCCCATGGGTAACAGCCTTTTTTTTGCTCCTGCAAAAAAATCGGGAAATAGAGTACTATTGTAATAAGTAGCTTCGTCATTGCTATCCAGATTAAGAGATTCTGGCAACCAGGGTGGATTAAAAACAATCAATTCGGTCTGCTTAGTCCATTTACCAAAAAGGTGCGCAAAATCTAATTCTATCTTTCTAGACAACTTTGTGTCTGCCATAAACTCTGTGAGTCCAACAATGGCATTAGGATTTGTGTCTGTACCAAAAACCTTCTGAAAACCATACTTTATCATTTGAAATGAAAGTACGCCACTCCCAATCCCAACATCTATTGCAGACTTTTTAGGTCCCTTATATCGTTTCAACCAGTTGTCGAAAAGTATCAAATGATCAAAACGAGTAGGAAAATAAGTGCCGTAATATGGATGTAGTTTATTTCGCAGTACAGGAATGGAAATCCCATTTTGGTACCATTGCCAGGCACTATTTAGGCCTTGTACTTGAGGAAATGACAATAAGAAATCGCTGGTTTCCGGATAAAGTTTTTCTAACCAACCAATAGAAGGCGATTTTTTTACTGCCAATTTATGACCTACAATTTCTATTAAAATAAGATTTGACAGTTTATGATATTCCGACCGATACGCGCGTTGCTCGTGAAAAGACTTGTTAGGTAACTTTCTTTTAAGATGCATCTGCAACTCCTTAAGAAGTAACAATCCATTGCTGTAAAACGCTGTTATTAGTACAGGTTTACCAGCTTCTAATACTTTAATGGTGCGCTTACTATTTGAAGCACGAGTGAACAACTCTAGGTGTTTTCCAAACACTATAGGTTCTGGCTTTTTTATAGCTATATCTGTAATCATTGAATGGTTTTGCTCTTACATAAAAGGACAGCATCTTATCAGCCAATCCCGATAATTTATGCGAATGATAAAATAAACCTATTTAGTTTACTAGCTTATTTACTTTATGCGGATAGTCTGCACTCCGATGCTGGAATCTAAGAATAGTGTCTTTTACAATCACACCATTGTCAATATTTATGGCATTTTTTATAGTAACATTTTGCATCCAATTTTCCCGGCCCCTGATCACCGATGGTAAATGTACGATCAAAGCCGCTGAAATTGATCTTGAAGCGCTTTCCCAAAAGTAACTAGGTGTATGATCTACAGCATAGTAGTCAATATTATCTACGAATATCATTGGGTTTTTAAAGCTGGTTGGTTTCGCAAAATAAAATCCCATGCCTTCATCACAACTCACATCAATAATCAAAGTACCCGGCTTTAACGCCGACTTTTCCTCTTCAATCACAAAATTGAATGGATTATCTGTGTCCTGATAGGTTCCATTTATAATTATTTCAGATTCACTGATCAAGTCCATTAATGGCCTTTCCGATCCGTCATGTTCCACCACAACCAGTCGAGGCTCGTTTTCTTGTCCCTTTCTAATTCGCACATAGTCCACATTGAGTATTTCTTCTCTGACCTCATGGTCGGGCCTTTGAATACAGATAGTAATATCCCTAAAACCATGTGCCTTTAATGCATAAATAGCACCTCTGCTAACGGCGCCAAAACTAAAAATGATCACCTTTCTTTGATTTCCATAGTGGCCATCTATTCCTTTCAGTTGTAAGGCATGTATAACTGCACAATACCCGGCCATTTCATTATTCTTATAGAAAGTATGTCTGCCCATCTGTCCATTTGGGTTCCAAACGAACATATCTTCAAAGGCAATTAAGGTTAGTTTTTTATCTATTGCGGTTTGTGTAATTTGCATTTGTTGCGCACAATGAGGATACCCCCAAATAGTACCACCATCTTTTAACTCTTCTAAATCAGATAAAATAGGTTTGGCAATAATTGCGGAACCAATATCCGATAATATTTCACTTCGGGAAGCTATTCCACCTGTTAAGTCCCTAATTTCTTCGTCTTTGAAATTGAAAGGTTCGCCATAACCTTTCTCAAAAACAAGTTGTCTGCGAATATTTTCTGGAAGTCTTTTTAAATGTTCCGGATGAATAGGTACGCGCCTTTCATCTTCTTTTTTTGAAGTTCCAATAACACCCATTTTTAAAAAAGTCATATGTTCTTTGAATTGAAACGAATTGCAGAGTAATGACATTAGCAAAGCGCAAGATTAAAATCACTATTGGATAGTTACTTACTGGCAATCAGGCATTAATTTGGTCGCCAGAGTATCATTAATTAAAATAATGGCTTAAAGAAGAAAGCCTGAACAATTCGCTAAAGTTGCGCGAAGGGATAAGTAATATCAACAGATAAATAATATCCTGCAAAGATACTTTTTTATAACCCAGTATATTATTAATTGAATAGTATATTATCTCTTGGCTTCAAAAAGAAGTAGAAAATTGTTGGCTACTAGATCAAAACTTCGGTGTGTTATTAGCACAATACATTCCATGTTTATTAGAAATTATAACATTTTTAAATTTCAGATAACAAATATTAAAAACCTAGAAACTTCCATGGCTGAGAACATGCAGGTTTTTGGTATCTTTGGCAATTCAAAAAAACATGCTATGAAATCAGGGTTACAAATCCATCACTTTATAAAAAAAACAACTTTCCAGAGCCTGGTTCTCATGGGTCTTGCACTTGTTCTCTCCTGTAGCTCTAACGATGCGGCAACAGGAACAATGCCCACTAACTTAACTGTTTTTATTACGATTGAAGGCGCCACAAATGCCAGTCCTGGCGGCGATGGATCCGGGAAGGTTTTGGTAAGTGCTTATGCGAAGGATGCCGTTCGTTTTGCCTTTAAGATAGAAGAAGGGGATCTGCAGCAAAGTTCAACAAGAGAAATAGCACATACATTTAGCAGGGAAGGTACCCATACCTACTCTATTGAGGTGTATGCGTATGGATCTTCCGGGGAATTCATATCCGAAACGACCTCAGTAGAAGTGTTCAAATCTTCGCCGGTATCTGCCAATTTGATCTTTTCGGACGAATTTGATTATGAAGGTAGCCCAGATAATGAAAAATGGTACTTTCAAGTGGAAGGCCCAAACAACGGAAGCTGGTATAATGGGGAAGAACAGCATTATACAGACAGGGCAGAAAATTCATATGTAAGCAATGGCACCTTAAAAATTAATGCCATAAAAGAGGACTATACCTCTGGTGGGACCACAAAATTGTATACTTCGGCCCGTTTAAATTCAAAATCCTCATTTACCTATGGCCGTGTTGAAGTACGTGCCAAACTTCCTGCCGAAGCGGGAACCTGGCCTGCCATATGGACACTAGGCACCAATATCAATGAACCTGGTAATTATTATGGAGACCAGGACGGCAGTGTAGGCTGGCCGGCTTGTGGGGAAATTGATATTATGGAACAAAAAGGCTGGGATAAAAACAATACCATAGGCTACTTCCACTGGGGCGATACCAACACGGGAGAATATAAAAATACAGGAGGCGAAACCACAGTGGCCAATGCCTCTGACGAATTCCATATGTACATTTTGGAATGGGACAGCAATAGCTTGAAAGTTCTTGTTGATGACACTCTGGTATATGAATTAACCAATACGCAAGACAAACCCTATGACAATCCACATTACCTCTTACTCAACATAGCTATGGGAGGTAATCTGGGTGGCGAAATCCCGGTGGATTTTTCCGAAGCCACCATGGAGATAGACTACGTTAGGGTGTATCAGTAATTCTCAAAAGGCTTCTTTCAATACCCCCACTAAGCTAAAGCCTATGAGGATGCCTGAAGGAATGCGTTGATAGAGAAAATAAACCGAGTAGGCTCCCATAATCTCATCTTACTTAAAACTTCGGTATTCTTTTTAATTACGAGAGCTCCTTTTGTCAAAGAAAGCAGAAAGAAACGTTTACTCTTTGATAAAAAAAAGGATTAGTAGTATCTTAGTCACCAAATCATGTGCTATGAAAACTAAAATCCTTGTATCCTTTCTTTTAACTGCTATGCTATTTTTAGGCGTATCGTGTTCTGATGATTCATCGGGCGACGATACGGGGATCTCTCAGGAGCAATTGGATGAAATTACCGGCCTGTATAATTTAACCGAGTATGTCGTGAGTCCGGCTCAAGATATAAATCTGGATCAGGTGTCTTCCGAAAATCTGATGGATGAATTGCCTTGTCTTAGTGGCAGTATCATTCTTAGGGATGACCTTTCGTATAGTCTCTTCCAGATGCAATTAAATATTAGTTTTATAACGGGACCTCTATACGCCATATCTTGCAGCTATACAACCACAACATCTGGTTTCTGGGAACTGGTAAACAACCAGATAGTATTGTCTCAGGGAGAAGGTGGTACCTATTCACTCAATGGCACCACCCTAACCCGTACTGAAGGGAACAACCTTCCGGAATTTCAACGCTGGGTGTTCGAAAAACAATAACCAACGCTTTTATTTTTTAGGCCAGTTCTGGCCCTTATTAACCCATTAATTTTTTACCGTTGTGTAACAAGTATTACATAGGCTTTCGGTAGATGACGTATCTTTGTTGTATAAATTTTTTATCATGGAAATACTACTACAACCCTGGCCCTGGTATGTGTCAGGACCCCTTATTGCACTTACTATGGTATTGCTGGTTTATTTTGGCAAAACCTTTGGAATGTCTGGTAATTTAAGGACACTTTGCGCCATCGGGGGTGCCGGAAAATTTTCGGAATTTTTTAAATTTAACTGGAAAGGCGAACGCTGGAATCTCACTGTTGTGCTTGGAGCCGCCATCGGCGGATTTATTGCCGTCACCTTTTTATCCGACGGATCGGTCATTGCCCTTAACCCGCAAACCGTTTCCGATCTGGGGGTGTTGGGTTTTGCCGATGCAGGTAACACCTTGTTACCTTCTGAACTCTATAGCTGGGAATCTGCTTTAAGTGCCACAGGCCTATTTCTTCTAATTGGCGGCGGCTTTTTGGTTGGGTTTGGTACCCGCTATGCCGGGGGCTGCACCTCAGGGCATGCCATAACTGGGCTCAGTAACTTACAGTGGCCTTCATTGGTAGCTGTTATTGGATTTTTCATAGGTGGTCTTGTAATGACCCACTTTTTATTCCCCTTAATATTTGGATCATGAAATTTATAAAGTTTTTATTGGTAGGTATCTTTTTTGGAATTGTATTAGTGAAATCGGAGGCGGTTTCCTGGTACCGGATCTTTGAAATGTTCAAATTTCAATCGTTCCATATGTACGGAATCATTGGATCTGCCGTAGTGGTAGGTGTACTATCTATTTGGATTATTAAAAGAACGAGAGTAAAGAGTATTGAGGGACAAGACATAGTGCTGCCTCCCAAGGAAAAAAGCATTGCCCGGTATTTATTTGGCGGTACTATATTTGGTTTTGGATGGGCCCTTGCAGGTGCCTGCCCCGGACCTATGTACATTCTTTTTGGCACCGGTGCGGTAACCATCTTGTTTGTTATTGCAGGAGCAGTCCTAGGCACCTTTGTCTATGGCCTTTTAATGAAGAAACTACCTCATTAAACAATAGACCTAAAATACAGAATAGGAGCACCCATACTCGTTATCCAATGATAACAAGTATGGGTGCTCTTCCCTTTTTAAAGTATAGCCATCTCATCGGAAGTCTGTGCTATATCGCTCGCTAGTATTTTTATACCTCCCTTACTAACAGGTTCTGAATTTTGGTCCTGTAAAACTTAGAAGGCTCCACAGATTAAACTATTATTTCAAAAATGATACTTCCAGCTGTTTTATGTCTCCTGTACGCTGAAAAATAGCGTTACTCGTTTCCACATCTAAGGCCAATTCTCCGGATGTAACTGTTTTACCATTACTATAACGTATTGTTAATCCTTCCCTGTCAGATAACTTATAAACAACCGGGATCTGACAGCAGGTATAACAGAGTGTATCTATGTCCAAATCAATTTGTTGTTGCTTAAAATCTACATCTATATAGCTAAACTGGGCAGGAGCTGATAAGAACTCATCCCTATTAAAAATACCTAGACTAAATTTTATGCTCCCTTCTTTAACAGCCATCCCCATTTCTGCTCTTCTACTTAATATATCCTCTTTTACCTGACCTGTCATCCCGGGCTGTTGGGCTCCTTTGTGGGCTGGTGTATGCGAGTATGGATCTGTTGGGAATGCTCCGTATAGTTCGGGGGATTTATGCGCTCCAATACCTTCATTTATTTCATGATAATGAGCCGCTAACCGTTCTATTAATTGTTTATCTGCATTTTCCTTTATGGCTTTCGCACAACATTCCATTACTGCCAGCAATAGTTTAGATACCATATGCCAATAGATAGACCCCAAACCTTCAAACCCAAAGAATGTTCCCGATCTTCCTGTGAAGGATTTATGATCAAAAACCTCCTCAAATATATTCAGGAGTTGTTCTCTTTCTTGTTCTATAAGTTGGGCATAGTCAGTGTTCAACAACCCATTCAGGGCTTCTTCCAGGCTTTTAGCATTGTTGAAATTACCATTGAAATGGAACGTACCTTCCCTATCTTTTTCGATAATTTGTCCGTTACCATCCGCTACTAATTGACTTAACAGTTTGGAACCGGCAACACTTTTTGCAGGTATTACATTTTTTACCATAAAGCGAGGTAAATCCTTATCTGGATACAAAATATAACTGTACTGATCTTTACGGAACAGGGCACTTTCTTTTAAGCTATCGAGTAAAGTAACACATTCCTCTGCCTTCAAATACCCAGAACTTAATACTGCTACCTGGCCCTCTAACATTTCACTTAGATAGGATAAAGAAGTTCCCTTTTGGGAGTCAAAAGCAATGAGATTATAAGCATGATATAAATTATCTTCTCTCTTATTTGCTTCAATAGCATGTTCTAAATAACCCAACATGTTCGTCGTAAAACGCAACAACGCTTCTGAGGATATTGTTTTCTTAGCACCACTATACCCATTATTGTAGATCAGTTCACGATAGTCGCTCCCCGCCATACCCAGACCATCCATAATCTTAAACCGGTCCTGATCCGAAACTTTTCCTTCCAGACAATGCTGATACTTTTCCAGGGTTGCCAACACTGCATTAAAAAACAACGTAATCTCTTCCGAAACTGCCACATTGGCTGCGGGATTCTTTTCCAAAACGGACTTGAAAAAAACCAGGAATCTTCGCAGATAATACAAGGTAACCATAGAAACTCCATTCCCAACCAGGGCATTATTAGCATCATTCCATTCCGGACGTTGCGTATTTAGCCAAATACCTCCTTCCGGTATAAAATTGGAACATTTGGCGAGGACTGTCGCCAATAATTTCTCTAGCAAATTAACATGATGAATACTACCATCATTTAGTGCTAATAGTGCTCCGTCTGCTCCTAATTCTGACCTTTTTTCATTAATCTTACGATCGAGGTCATGATCGAATAAAATGGTGTCTTTTGGATCCGCTACAATGTCATAATAGCTTTTAATTCTATAAGGTACATTGGCATATACAAAAAGATCTTTGTCCCAGTAAGATGCCAGTTGTGAAGGATAATAGTCTTCAATAAATTCTAAAAATTTAAGAAGGTAAATGATTTGATGATCTCCCCAATATCCAATATAGGACCAGGGGTCATGTGGCTCTATCACTTCCCAATCAAAGCCATCCTTAGTTACTCGGTACGGATTATACCCATCGAAAGTAGATGCATTCAAAAACTTATGAATCATGCTATCAATGAATTGAGGATAGGAATGCGCCAGTGCTTCCCAATTCTGAAAAATATCTCGCCAATTCCCCTCATAATCTAATATTTTGGAACCGTCTACTTCATTGTGTGTATTGATAGAGAATCTATTCCATGGCCTACTGGGATCTCCATGGCGCCGGCTAAATTTTAAGGGCAGGTATTCGAAACACAGCCGTTGAAAATCCGGATCATTGTTTTGGTGGGAGAGTTCTCGTAACGTCTTTAATGTAAAGACTTCTGACATATTCTCTATTTGCTTTGCAAATGCCTTATATACTCGGGTATTGGCCTTTTTCAGATAGGTGATAAAATCTAATCTTTCTATGTCATAATTACGATCAAAAATACCTCCACGCATAATATTGTAAAGAACATTTGCATAGTGTCTGGAAGATTGCAGACTATCTTGTGTTATCTGAAGTCCGTCTGCAGCTGCGGTTAACTCTACAAGTCTTCGAGTTCCTTCTTCAATATCTTTTAGAATAGATTTTTCCAGGCTCACTGCATCTTTTAATCTCGATGTAATTTGAGTGATTCCCGCAGCACTTTGGTTCACATTGGCAACGATCATCCAATGCTCCTTCGAGTTTGGTTTTACAGTAAGTTCGGATGTAACAAAATATGCGCCTTTCTGTGCTTTAACATCGGTCTCCTGATGAATTTTTTTTCCTTTTCTAAAGGCACTAACCTGCAAGGAAGAAACCAAATAGGTAGTATTTTGTAAACCTAAAGACCAGGCAATATTAGCCTTCAGGGCTTCGCTGGGTTCTGCTTTATCAACAATAATAGCACTTAGCGCATATATTCCCAGACCTACTGCCGGTAAAAGTTCATTTCTTTTATAAGCATCTACCAAATTACTACGGGAATTCTGGAGGTCAGAAGTAACCCCATAAGGAAGTAGGTTCTGCATACCATCTAGTAAGGTGACTTTTACCGCGGCATCTGTTATATTCTTTAAACTGACACGTCTTACAAAGCCAAATTCATTACTGGAATTCCACTGATATCTAAAGACAAGTCCAAGATCCTCATTTATTTCCTCGAAAAGTATCTTGTTTCCGTAGCTGTTTTTATACAGATTTCTTTTTAATTGATACACTCCTTCAAACCTTTCAGAGAAAGGTTCCCACAGAGCTACTTTGTTCTCCAAATGCACCCTGAATATTGTTTTGCTTCCCGTTATTTCAACAGATTCTGTGATCTTATCATCTGTGTAATAAGGAAAGAGCGAATATTCACTGTTCTTTCTGCCAGCACTTAAGCCCCCATTGCTGGAGATAAACATCCAGTGATTAGAATCGCTCACGATACTCATAAAGAAAGGACGCATGGCATCGTTATTCGTAATTTTATAATAGGTCTCATTTTCTATTGAGACCAGACTCCCCTGAACTTCACCCTTACTAAGATTTAGTTTTGCATTTCCTACGTATACTGTTTCACTCATAATCCTTCCTTGATTTTAATAAAAAAGCTTTTAAACTATTGAATATTTTATGTGGTTAACTCCTTATTTAAACTATTATTCTTTTTCCTAAAATGGGCCGTTTACGTCCGCTGACTTGCCCGTTTCTTCTCTGGTATATAGTAACATACTACATTTTCCATTTTCGCAAAATTTCACAACCAACATGCAGGTTATGTATGTGCTATTTCCGTATCAATAACTCTTCTACTTCCTCCAGGGTTCTTCCCTTGGTTTCTATCACAAATTTATAGACAAAAAGAACAGCACATAGCGATAGAATGGCATACAAAGCAAAGGTAACCGTGGGTCCAAGGTTAGAGAGCTCCCAAGGGAAGACCTGCGTTACTGAAAAGCTTACCAGTGAATTGAAAAAGCCAACTACAGAAATAGCAATTCCCTTTATCTTACTGGGAAAAACCTCCGATATAAGCGTCCACATAACCGGACCTAATGAAATGGCAAAGGACGCCACATAGAGTAAAATCGCTATTAACACCAACGTGGCATTTATCTGTATAAAATTGGTAATCTCATTGCGCTTAAAGACCAGGAATTGTTCTTCGTTCAAATGTTCTTCAACGGCTTCAAATAGTACCGCTTGCCCGTCATAGGAATTTCCCTTTAAACTGGTCAGTGCCGCTTTTACGTCCAGATCTGTAACTTTCGCCAGGGTAGTTTCATTAAAATCATACGTGGCATTATTAAAAGCGAAAGTCGCCATCAATAAGGCAATGGTCATAAATGTGGTGCCTATTAACAATAATGGTTTTCTCCCTAATTTGTCGATAAGCCATATGGCTACCAAAGTAAAAACCAGATTTGTTAGACCCACGACTATGGCCTGCAAGAAAGAAGAATCTGTACTACCACCGGCCTGCTCAAAGATGGTAGGTGCATAATAGAATACCGCATTAATTCCGGTTATTTGCTGAAAGAAGGCAATTCCAAGGGCAATAATCATAATAGTGGCATACTTGCTTTGAAAGATATCGGCTAGTCTGCCTTTTTTCTCTTTCTTATCTACTCCGCGTTGAATCTCCTGGATGGTTACTTCCGCATATTCCTCCCCACCTATCTTCATTAGAGTCTTCCGCGCTATTTCAATTTTATTAAGTTTTTGTATAAGCCATCTGGGGCTTCTAGGCACGGTCCATAAGGCTAAAAAATAGATAGCTGCAGGAATGGCCTCTACGCCTAGCATCCAGCGCCAACTTTCTCCTTCCATATTCACTAAGAAATAGTTAGAAAAATAGGCCACCGAAATTCCGATTACTATATTTAATTGATTAAAAGATACGAGGCTACCCCGTAACTTGGGCGGGGCAATTTCAGCAATGTAGATGGGTGCAATTAGAATGGCGCCTCCGATACCAATTCCACCAATGATCCGTGCAATGATAAACTCTGTGTACCCTGTTGCAAGTGCCGACCAGGTTGCTGACACGGTAAAAAGTGCGGCTACAATGATTAAGATGTTCTTACGGCCAAAACGGTCGGCCATAGGTCCGGCCAACAAATTTCCTGCCATGGCTCCAAAAACAACACATCCAACAGAAAAACCCAACATCCATTCGGTCATCTCAAAATAGACGGTAATTCCTTTTACAGCTCCGGAGATAACGGCACTGTCAAAACCTAACAAAAATCCACCGAGTGCCACAATAAGGCTTATTAACACGGTGTACGACTTGTTCATTTGTATTTTTACGGCTGGTTGCTCCATATTCTTTTATTAGTTGGTTACTATTATCTAAGCTGATCTGACGTATATTCGAAATACTTTTTTAAGCTTTTAAATGTAGTTAAAAAAAAAGGCTAGTTGAGAGTAACTAACCTTTTTTATAGCTAAAACGAACAACTACGATTAAGTAACTTCCTTTTGATAATCCACTTTTAATTTAAATTAGGTGAATCTCGCATATAAAGGTTGTATTTAAGGTGTTGTGTTTTGGTACTACAAAGTAATCAATGTCTTATAATTATGTGCCATAGGAACCACAACAAAAAATATACATTCCGTACTTTTTTGTGATATTCTTTAGAATTCCTTGGTTATATACTATATAAATTAGGTTTTTATCTTTTTGAATTCCCTCCTATTATACCACAAACAAATAACAACCGAGTTTTTGTATAGGTAATGTAGAGGTATATTTACGTCTTGTTGAGAAAGTTGCAGGGCATAGAAGCAGGGGCTAAGGCAATACTAGGGAGATAGTACCCTTAATATAGTTAAAGAATAGGCTTTAGCTGCACGTACAATGAGATCCGTTCAAAAAGGGTACCATCTCCTCATCCCCAAAGCTTCGAATCTGGTTATCTGTTATATTTGATGAGGTTTTAAATATTGCTTATACTAATCCCATAGACACAAAAAAAGCGTTTTGTGAATATAAGATGGCATTCAGAAATACAATGCCGTTGAGATAGTCATTGTGCAACTTAGTGTTCACCGTGGGACCACTTATATTAGACTAACTCTGCATTTAAACCAGCCTCCAGCAATTTACTGCAGCGAGGTTTTAAATCATTATACTCTCCTGTTTTTACCGTGCATTTCCCATTGTAATGTACTATAAGAGAACACTGCTCTGCCTGTTCCGGAGAATGGTCACAAATAGAGATGAGAGTCCCTATTACATGATCGAATGTATTTACATCGTCATTAAACAGTACAATTTCATGCTGCTTTACCGTAACTTCTTCAAGAAGTACGTCCTCCAGGTGTTTTTCTTTATGATCCATAGAGAAGATTTTTTACTAATATACTAATTTTTTGGACTTCTGCTTTTAACAAAATAAGAAGCCATGGCTACCTTATGCTATTACCATAAGCTCCTTTGAAACAACCACTAATTTCTATTTTACCTCTTTTAGTTGGTACCTGGTGGCCACCCAGTCATTACGCATTATTTTTTCCTGAAACGAAAGTCCCAGTTCTAGCGCCTTTTTAGTCAACATAGGTTCGTCTTTCTCATAAAACCCACTAAGCAGCAAGGTTCCATTTTCTTTCAGGTGATTGCAATAGATGGGCAGGTCTTGAAGCAAACAATTTCTGTTGATATTGGCAATTAGCACATCATACTTTTTCGGGGGAATTACTGAGCTATCTCCCTGGTATATAACAATCTGTTCTTGCTTGTTTCGAAGTACATTTTCCTTGGCATTTAAATAACTCCAGTGATCTATATCGATACCTTCTACCGGCGAAGCACCTTTCATTGCAGCAAGAATGGCAAGTACCGCTGTTCCACAGCCCATATCCAAGACCGATTTGCCCACCATCTCTAGTTTAAGAATAAAGAGCAGCATCATGTGGGTAGTTTCGTGATGACCCGTACCAAAGCTCATCTTGGGTTCTATCACAATATCATATTTTACATGGGGTACTTCGTGAAATGGGGCACGTACCACACATGTACTCCCAACCGCAATGGGCGTAAAGTTAGTCTCCCAGCGTTCATTCCAATTTTCAGCAGGAATTTTTTTATGCTGAAAGGTAATCTGTATAGATTTGTTATGAAGAATTTGAACCCTATCTAACAGGGTTGCTTCCCAATCTTCCTCCCGAATGTATGCATGTAACCCTTCCTTGGTTTCTTCAAAACTTTCAAAAGGTAACATACTTAATTCCGCCAACAGAATCTCGGTGCCAGGCTGTAATGGCGAAACGATAAATTTATATTCCAGATACGAATGACTCATAGAAATTAGATAGCCTTCACAATGGCTGCAAAATCTTCAGCCACTAATGCGGCACCTCCGATAAGACCCCCATCCACATCTGGCTTTGAAAATATTTCCTCAGCATTCCCCGGTTTTACGCTTCCTCCATAAAGAATAGAAACTTTATCCGCAATGTCTTTGCTAAACCCTTCGGTAATAGTTGCACGAATAAAAGCATGCATTTCTTGTGCCTGTTCCGGAGAAGCAGTTTCTCCTGTACCTATGGCCCATACAGGCTCATAAGCCAAAATAATTGAATCCCAAGAGGTATCATTTAAAGCAAAAAGTGCATTCTTTAACTGGCTTTCCACAACATTAAAATGATTTCCAGATTTTCTATCTTCCAATTCCTCACCAAAGCAAAAAACGATGCGCATGTTTTTATCCAGAGCAGCTACTACTTTCTTTGCCAGCAACGCATCATCTTCTCCAAAATAAGCTCTTCGCTCAGAATGACCCAGAATTACCGTATCTATATCTATGGATAACAACATATCTGCAGATATTTCGCCTGTGTAGGCTCCGTTTTCTGCAAAATGCATATTTTGGGCTATCACCTGTATCGAAGAATCCTTTAGCGCGCTTACCGCCGAGGAGAGATTAACAAAAGCGGGGGCTACCATTACCTCAGCATCTGTGTCTGGAACGGCCGTTTTTAATTCTTCAAGAAGTTGGATGGTCTCCTTTATATTTTTGTTCATTTTCCAATTTCCTGCAACTATTTTAGTTCTCATATGTACATGTATTTAATAGCTATTTGTTTTTCATAAATTTTAGGTCACCCATGTCATTGTAATGCACTTTCTCCACTATGGTTCCCTTCTCAAGGACTAATATCCCGGGATTAGACCGTACTATTGTTTTTAAGGTGGTTTCGTCTGTAAAATAAAAAGGGAACTCCAACCTAAATCTGGTGATTACCCTGCTACTAAACTCTTCATTAGACGCCGACATCCCTATGACCTTATAGCCGCTCTTTAAAGCGGTATCTGTAGTATTTTTTAAAGCTTCATACTCATCAAAATTAGTTTTTGCAAGATCATAGGCGATAACCATCACCAGCTTATCTTCTTGAAGAAGTGCAGCCGACATATCTTCACCCTGCTGTTCAATAGTAAAATCATGAATTGGTGGTTCATACCCTTTTTGTATCTCCGTAGTTTCAACGCCTACAAATTCACCATCCACCGCAGGATAATCTCCATTGGTTACGATGGTTTGTTTTTCCCCTTGTACATCAAATGTCCAGGCATATTCAAAAATTGATTTGGGAGCATCCGGAGGAACCACCATCCCGTCCATAATATTGGCCCCTATTTTATAAGGTCTGAAATCTACTACCGGTAAATGATTCAATACATGATTAACATAAATACCACAAGCAACGAGTGAAAGAATCAACATACCCTTTGCTATTTTAGGGGACACTATTAGGTTAATAAATTGCTCCCCTAATAGAAGTATTAGTATTAACACCAGCAAAACAATGTCCTTTGTAAAGGACTCCCAGGGGGTTAACTTAATTGCATCGCCAAAACAACCACAGTCGGTGACTTTATTGAAATAGGCCGAATAAAAGGTTAGAAATGTAAAAAAAAGGATCATGGCCAACAAACTCCAGAGGGTAATCTTCTTTTGGTATCCCAATAGTAATACCACTCCCAACAATACTTCAAAAATGACCACAAAGATGGCTATTGCCAATGCAAAGGGCATTAAGAAACCAAGGTCTAACACGCTGGGGCTAAAATATTCCTCTAGTTTAAAGGAAAAACCAACAGGGTCATTTAATTTAATAAGCCCGCTAATTATAAAAAGCACACCAACTAAAATTCTTGAAACATGCACGATAAACTTCATATACTGACTTTCTACGGGTTATTCTGAGGCTTCTTCAAGAAGTATTAAGGCAAAGACGGCATAATTGATCATATCCTGATAATTAGCCCCTATACCCTCACTTACAAGCGTTACCCCTTCATTATCTTCTATTTGTTTTACGCGCAACAACTTTTGAAGTATAAGATCTGTCAGGGAACTCACGCGCATATCGCGCCATGCTTCTCCATAATCATGGTTCTTGTCTTCCATAAGCTGTTTAGTTGCCTTAACATACTTATCATAGAGAAGTGTTGCTTGTTCGGCATCTAAATCGGGTTGCTCTACGACTCCTTTTTCCAACTGTATCAATGCCATGATAGAATAATTAATAATGCCTATAAATTCGGACTTCTCATCCTCATCTACCTTGCGGACCTCCTTTTGTTGCAAACTTCTTATCCGTTGCGCCTTAATAAAAATCTGATCGGTTAGTGATGGCAATCTCAGAATACGCCAAGCACTGCCATAATCCTTCATTTTTTTCACAAACAGTTCTCTGCAAATATGCAAGATGGCATCGTATTGTTCTGAAGTATGCTGCATGTAGTTCTAATTTGCGTAAATTTCGATCTAAAATCTTAAAAGATCAAAGGTCGTTGTTTAATCCAAATCCTCAAAATGATTTCTAGCAGGAATGTAACCCGAATCTATCTATGACAATAAACTGTAGCGGGAATTTAATAGATCTTACAACTCCCAAAGTAATGGGTATCCTGAATGTAACTCCAGACTCGTTCTATGACGGTGGCAGGCACAAAGGCACTTCAGCCATTTTACAGCAGACCGAGAAAATGATAGAGGAAGGTGCTTCCTTCATAGATATTGGAGCCTACAGTTCCAGGCCGGGTGCAGAATTTGTATCGGAAGAGGTAGAATTAGGTCGCGTTGTGCCTATTGTTTCAAAGATACCTTTCGAAGTACCATTGCCCAAATTTGCATAGATGAGGGTGCTGCACTAATCAACGACATCTCTGCCGGAAATCTGGATCCTGAAATGATGCCCACTGTTGCCAGAAATAAGGTGCCGTATATTATGATGCACATGAAAGGAACCCCACAAACCATGAAAGAACTAAATATTTATAAGAATTTGGTTGAAGATATTTCCTTTTACTTTTCTGAAAAAATTGCGTTGGCAAGGGCATTGGGTATTTGTGACCTTATTATTGATCCCGGGTTTGGATTTGCTAAGAATGTGACCCAAAATTTTGAATTATTGCAAAAATTTGATCTCTTCAAAACCTTCGATGTACCAATTTTAGCCGGTATCAGTAGAAAATCT
Source organism: uncultured Muriicola sp. (assembly GCA_965365635.1). GTDB lineage: Bacteria > Bacteroidota > Bacteroidia > Flavobacteriales > Flavobacteriaceae > Muriicola. The sequence goes on along the minus strand of CBDUCK010000003.1, from coordinate 5,123 downwards.
ATGATCTATAAAACGTTGAAAACAGATGCTTCACATGCATTAAATGGCACTACGGCACTGCATATGATAGCCTTGCAAAAAGGGGCAAACATACTCCGTGTACATGATGTAAAGGAGGCCGTGGAATGTGTAACACTCTTTCAAAAATTGATCCCTTAAACAGAATGGTCTATTGTAGACTATTTTTTCTAATTTTACAAAAACGACACGATTGGACTTTTTAAATTTTCTGGATTTTAAAATAACAGATCTCATAGACATCCTTCTTGTCGCTACACTACTCTATTATATTTATAAATTGGTTCGCGGCACGGCGGCTATTAACATTTTTCTGGGAATCGTTTTTGTCTGGGGATTTTGGAAACTCACCCAATTATTAGAGATGAAAATGATCAGCAGCATGGTTGGTGGGTTTATGCAAGTAGGACTTATTGCCCTTATTGTTGTTTTTCAGCAGGAGATTCGAAAATTTTTGTTGATGATTGGCTCCACCAATATTGCCAACAAGCAAAACTTTATTAAACGATTTAAATTCTTAAAGCAGGATGGTATGACCACCGATTTGGATGTGCCTGCGCTTTTGGAAGCCTGTGAGAAGATGGGTAAAACCAGAACCGGGGCCATTCTCGTGATTGAACGGAGTAACTCCTTAGAATTCGTTAGTACTTCAGGTGATAGAATGAATGTAGAACTTAACGAGCCTATTTTGGGAAGCATTTTTTATAAGAACAGTCCCCTCCACGATGGGGCCGCTATTATCAGAGGAAACCGCATTATTGCTACCAGGGTTATCTTACCTCTTTCTCAGGAGCGAAATATCCCCCTTCGTTTTGGATTACGACACAGGGCAGCTATTGGGATTACCGAAAAAACCGACGCGCTGGCCCTTGTCATTAGTGAAGAAACAGGTACCATCTCCTATATTAAAAATGGTGAGTTTGTTTTGTACAAGGACATGAATGAACTAGAGGCATTACTAAACAAGGACCTTCAGTAATTGTGAATTGCAAAAATTGCCAAACCTCGCAAAAAACCGATTTTAATTTTTGTCCGGCCTGTGGTGCCAGGATAGTACAAAACCGACTTACGTTTAAGCAACTTACGTACGATGTAACAGAACGATATTTTAATGTAGACAACACGTTCATAAAAACAATAGTACAATTGTGTACACGGCCGGAAGCGGTAATAGAATCTTATATTAACGGTGTACGCCGAAGGTATCTAAATCCTATTAGCCATCTGGGAATTGCCTTAACCCTCTCCGGCCTGCTGCTTTTTGTCATGAAAAAAGTGTTTAGCTCAGATTTGTTTACCAATGCCGCAGACTTTGGCCAGAAAATGAGTGAGGAACTATCTGTCAAGCTCTCCGAAGCTCTTTTTGATTATAGCTCTTTTATGTTTGTCTTATACATTCCTGTTTTTGCCATAGCGGGGTATTTAACGTTGAACCGGAAGAACTACTTATTTTCGGAATATGTGATCATGTTCATGTATATCATGGCACAATGGAGTATTGTAATTTTTCCAATTTCTCTGGCAGTTCTCCTAATTGATCCCTCCTTTTATTTTACATTAAGTTTTCCCTTACTTTTTATAATGGTCGGCTATTGTGTATATGTAATGCAGCGGATTCATAAGTACCCAACCGGTGAATTGATACTCAGGTCGTTTGTTTATTTCCTGCTCTCTTTAATTGGATATTTTGGGATTGTAATAGCATTTTATATCATCATGTTCCTCACCGGTACAATAGAATTACAAGACTTTGTCCCTCAAAAATAGTAGTGCATATAGCGGCCATTAAGCCACCTCTTCTGCCAGAAATTGAGCTTCGTAGAGCTTGCTGTAGTACCCACCTTTTTTGAGGAGTTGCTTGTGGGTTCCTACCTCAACAATATGGCCTGCATCCATAACCAAAATAGTATCTGCCTTTTTAATGGTAGCCAACCGGTGGGCGATAATGATGGAAGTGCGGCCTTCGGTAATCTTGTCTGTCGCTTTTTGTATAAGCTGCTCTGTGTAAGTGTCCACAGAAGAAGTCGCCTCATCGAGGATAAGGATACTTGGGTTACTAACAAAAGCTCTTAAAAATGCTATGAGTTGGCGTTGACCACTAGATAACATGGTACCACGTTCCTTTACATTGTAATTATAGCCTTCGGGTAGGGTAGTAATGAATTCGTGGACCCCTATGCGCCTGGCTGCTTCTTCTATTGCAGCTATAGATATACTGGGATCATTTAGTGTAATATTATTGGCAATGGTATCTGCAAAAAGGAAAACATCTTGAAGCACTACTGCTATATTCTTTCGCAACGATGCCAATTTATACTCTTTGATATTGATCCCATCTACCTCAATGGAACCAGAATTAATCTCATAAAACCGATTCAATAGATTGATAATGGTAGACTTTCCGGCACCGGTAGCACCCACGATAGCGACTGTTTCACCCGCTTTTACCTCATAGGAAATTCCGTGTAACACTTCCTCATCAGGAATATAGCCAAACCGGACATTCTTAAATTTGATAGCGCCTTGTACCGAATCTTTTTCTATGGTACCCACATCTTCAATTTTACTATCCGTATCCAGGATTTTAAACACCCTATTGGCGGCTACCATACCCATCTGTAACGTATTGAATTTATCTGCGATTTGACGCAAAGGACGAAAGAGCATCTCAATATACAGGATAAAGGCAAAGATGGTCCCGGCGATATCTACCTCAATATTTGCAATATTCTGCAGGCCTCCGTACCAAACCACCAAACCGATAGCAATAGAAGACACAATCTCGGCTACCGGAAAGAAAAAGGAATTATACCAGACAGTTTTAAGCCAGGCATTCCGGTGCTTCTCATTAATCTCTCTAAATTTTTCACTTTCTATTTTTTCGCGCGTAAATAATTGAACAATTTTCATGCCCGTAATACGCTCCTGTACAAAAGAATTCAGGTTAGAAACTTGTGCTCTTACTTCAATAAAAGCTATTTTCATCGCTTGCTGAAAAAGACGGGTTGCATATAATATGATCGGGAGTACCGCAAAGACCATCAGGGCCAGTTTCCAATTCATATACAACATAACGCTTGCCGCTGCCAGCATCTTCAAAAGATCGGATACGATCACAAAAAAACCCTGACTAAAAATTTCGCCAATACGTTGCATATCTGCTACCGCCCGGGTAACCAAAAGACCAATAGAAGAATTATCAAAATACTTCATCCGAAAGCCCAGCATCCGTTTAAAAAGCTGAATTCGTATATCCTTTATTACAGATTCCCCCAACCAATTGGCATAATAATTAAAAAGTAATTGACAGATCACCTGTCCTAATAATACAACCAGCATGGCTATGGAAAGATATAATAAGGTCTCTGCGTCTTTCAGGTTAATACCCTTGTCAATAATATCTCGTAAAATGTAAGGTGTAAGTACCGAGAAGAAGGTCGACAAAATTGCCGCAATGGCTACACCATAAAATGTAAGAAGATACGGCCTGGTATGGGCCATAACACTTTTAAACAATCTAAAATCAAATGCTTTTCCGGTGTCTTTATCCATCTAAATTCAACGTGGTTTTGGGATAGATTACTCGGGTCAAATATAATCCTTTTGCCGGCACAGAAGTACCCGCCTCGCCCCGATCCTTACTTTTTATAATACTATTAACATTAGCAATACTTTTCTTCCCGAGGCCTACATCTAACAAGGTGCCAACAATAGCACGAACCATGTTCCGCAAAAATCTGTCGGCTGTAATTGTAAAAACCAGCTTCTCCCCATCAACATGCCAGGCTGCCTGTTTCAAATGACAGAGGTATGTCTTAACATCTGTATTGGATTTGGAAAAACATTCAAAATCTGTATGTTCTAATAATAAGGCCGCGGCCCTATTCATGGCGTCAACATCTAGCGGGTGACTCAGGTAATACGCCCCTTCCTGTAAAAAAGGGTTTTTCTTCTGAGTTACCCAATACTCGTAGGTACGCTCCAGGGCATCAAAACGCGCATGGGCTGTATCCCCAACCCTATATACCTTATGGATGGCTATGTCATCTGGTAAGAACGAATTTAATCTGTATACCAATTCTGAAAAATCTATAGCAGATGGCACATCAAAATGTGCATACATCTGTTTGGCATGAACCCCGGTATCTGTTCTGCCGGCTCCTGCTAATTTTATATCAGTACGCAACAAAGTAGAAAATGTTTTTTCCATTGTTTCTTGCACAGAAAGGGCATTTGGTTGGCGTTGCCAACCGTGGTAAGACTTTCCAAAGTATGAAAAGGCGACGAAATATCTCAATGCTATATGCTACTTTTGTAAAAAACAAAGATACCCTATTCTTGTGTGAAGCATCAAACTTAATTTTTGTTGTTCCTCCAGAACAAGGAATACCTTCTTTAGCCCCATTTGAATGACTAAAATCTTACTTCTTTCTGACACCCATGGGCACATGGATGAATCCATCCTGAAATACGCCCGTATGGCAGATGAAGTATGGCATGTTGGGGATATTGGTTCCCTGGAGGTGAGCGATGCTCTGCAAGCTATAAAACCTTTTAGGGCGGTGCATGGAAATATAGACAATGCCACCATACAACAAGAGTTTCCTCTAGACAATCGTTTCTTTTGTGAAGAGGTGGATGTTTGGATGACACATATTGGAGGATATCCTCACCGCTATAACGTCCGAGTCAGAAACGAGATAGTAAAAAATCCTCCCAAACTTTTTATTAGCGGGCACTCCCATATTCTTAAGGTTCAGTGGGATAAAAAACTACAGCTTCTTCATATGAACCCCGGCGCCTGTGGAAAACAGGGGTTTCACCATATGCGAACTATGCTCCGTTTTGAAATAGATAAAGAGGAAATAAAAAATTTAGAAGTAATTGAGTTAGGTAAAAGATAGGCTGCGCAGCGCCTATGGTGAACCATTGCTATTAAAAAATTATGCTTACGCTGAGTTAACAACGTAAAAAACCCAGGGAACAACCCCTGGGTTTACGCACTAATACTACTAAGATGTTAGGTTTAACGTAAGCGATCTACAGATTTTACAAGATCTTCATCCTTCTTTATAGCCCTGTTAGCCAGGACCAAAAAAACGATA
>CBDUCK010000002.1:0-31034 GCA_965365635.1 uncultured Muriicola sp. | reverse complement strand
GTTCATTTAAACGGCTTAAATAATCTATGGAAATAGAATTTTCATAATCGCGTCCCCGTTTGTGAATTTGCTTCACCAGATTGGGAATAGAACTGCGCAAATAAATTAAAAGATCTGGTGGTTGTACCAGGCTTTCCATTAGATCGAATAAACTGGAATAGTTGGTAAAATCACGATTGGTCATAAGACCCATCGCATGTAAATTAGGTGCAAAGATGTGGGCATCTTCGTAAATGGTCCGGTCCTGAATCACATTCTTCCCACTTTCCCTTATTTTAAGTATCTGCCGATACCTGCTATTCAGGAAATAGATCTGGAGGTTAAAGCTCCAGCGCTCCATCTGCGTATAAAAGTCATCCAAATAGGGGTTGTCTACCACATCTTCATAATGGGGTTCCCATTGATAATGTTTTGAAAGTAATCTTGTTAAGGTAGTTTTTCCTGCCCCAATATTTCCGGCGACTGCAATATGCATAGGGTGTGTTAGTTTGGCGTGTGTTTAAATACGAAAGGTAAGCAATATACAAAGTATCTGGGGTACCGAAAAAAATAGTTGATGAAATACATGGTATAATTATGTTTTTTTTAAATTTTTATTTCTTTTGTAATTATGTACTTTTGACTTTAAGAATAAGAGGACGGATTTGACTGATTGCAACCTCTCTAAAAATGCTAAAGCAGTTTCTTCCGATAATCACGTGTCGTAAACTCCTTTACAGCTTTTGTCAAATCCTTTTAAATTGAACTAATAAAAGGTTATGCCATATTTATTTACGTCAGAATCTGTAAGTGAAGGACACCCAGATAAGATTGCCGATCAGATCAGTGATGCGCTTTTAGATAATTTTTTAGCATTCGACCCCGAGAGCAAAGTAGCCTGTGAGACCCTGGTGACAACAGGGCAGGTGGTTTTAGCAGGGGAGGTGAAAAGCCATACCTATGTGGATTTGCAACAGATCACCAGAGATGTTATTAATACTATTGGGTATACCAAAGGGGAGTACCAGTTTAGTGGGGACTCGTGTGGTATTATATCATTGATTCACGAACAATCACAAGATATAAACCAGGGAGTAGACCGCGGCACCAAAGAAGAGCAGGGAGCGGGAGATCAGGGAATGATGTTTGGTTATGCCACCAAAGAAACCGAGAATTATATGCCGCTTGCATTAGATATTTCTCATAAGGTACTTCAACAATTGGCTGTATTGAGAAAAGAGCACAAGGAAATCACCTATTTACGTCCAGATGCCAAAGCGCAGGTAACCATAGAATATTCGGATGAGAACGTACCTCAGCGAATAGATACTATAGTTATTTCTACCCAACATGATCCGTTTGATAAGGATGACGAAAAAATGCTGAAAACCATTAAAAAGGATCTCCTGTCAATCTTGATCCCTAAGGTAAAGGCACTATTGCCAGAAAAAACAAGGGCACTCTTTAACGATGACATAACCTATCATATTAACCCAACCGGGAAATTTGTGATTGGAGGCCCCCATGGTGATACAGGGTTAACCGGGCGTAAAATTATTGTGGATACCTATGGGGGGAAAGGAGCTCACGGCGGTGGAGCGTTTAGTGGGAAGGATCCGAGTAAAGTAGACCGCAGTGCTGCCTACGCAGCAAGGCATGCCGCTAAAAATTTGGTAGCTGCCGGAGTGGCCGATGAAATTTTGGTACAAATAAGCTATGCAATAGGCGTAGTTAAACCTACTTCTATTTTTGTGGACACCTATGGCACATCCAATGTATCTATGAGTGATGGTGAGATTGCCAAGATCGTAGCAAAGATGTTCGATATGCGCCCTTTCGCCATTGAAGAACGACTAAAACTGCGGAATCCTATTTATTTGGAAACTGCTGCTTATGGCCATATGGGAAAAGAGCCCTACAAGGTGACTAAAGTGTTCGAATCCCCTTATAACGGGCGAATAAAAAAGGAAGTTGAGCTATTTACCTGGGAAAAATTAGACATGGTAGATGAAGTAAAAAAGGCTTTTAACTTATAATTTTTTGAGTATTTAATAGGAATTTAAAAAATTCCGTAGTTATATTTGTTTTTTCAAAGTTCAAACACATATTGAATAGTTATCAAGAAAGGTGGAGGGAATAGACCCTTTGAAGCCTTAGCAACCCTTTGTGTCAAATGCAAAGAAGGTGCTACATTCTATCCGGTTAAAAGCAGGACAGATAACGAAAATGAATTACTTCTGTAATTTTTCTTTCTTTTTAACTTTTTTGATTTTACCTAATTGCGAACGCAGCAATTATGGGTTTGGCTTTTTATTTAATTAATAATTTAATAAAAAACTAAAATCATGAGTGAGCAAAAATTTTCAACACAGGCATTGCATGCCGGTCACGACCCCAAGGTAAACGGTGGCACACGAGCAGTACCTATTTATCAAAGTACCGCCTTTGTATTTAACGATTCTGAACATGCAGCCAACCTGTTTTCATTAGCAGAGTTCGGGAACATTTACTCTAGAATAAACAATCCTACGAACGACATTCTGGAGCAACGACTTGCAGCCCTGGAAGGGGGTATTGCATCGGTAGTAACTTCTTCAGGTACGGCAGCAATAAATACGGCACTATTGGTATTATTAAAGTCAGGCGATCACATTGTGGCCTCCAATAGTTTATACGGCGGCACCTACAACTTATTAAGTGTTACCCTACCAAGATTAGGGATTACAACCAGTTTTGTAGATCCTTCAGATCCCACTAATTTCGGAAAGGCCGTTCAGGAGAATACGAGAGCTGTATTTGTAGAGTCGCTTGGAAATCCAAAATTAGACGTACTAGATCTTAAAGCGATCTCTGCAGAAGCAAAGAAAGCTAAGGTTCCTTTTATTGTAGATAATACAGTAGCTACCCCTGCCTTATTAAACCCCATAGAACATGGAGCCAATATTGTGATTCATTCGCTTACTAAGTTTATTAATGGCAATGGTACAGCTTTAGGAGGTGTAATTATTGACGCAGGAACGTTCGATTGGGCGAATGGAAAATTTCCCGAGTTTACAGAGCCATCTGCCGGATACCACGGATTGGTCTATCACGAAGCATTGGGACCTGCTGCCTATATTGCAAAAGTGCGTATAGAAGGACTGCGAGATCATGGCGCTTGCCTAAGCCCGTTTAATGCTTTTCAAATCATACAAGGCTTAGAGACCCTCGAAATACGCATGAAAAAACACAGTGAAAATGCACTGGCACTGGCAAGATGGTTGGAAGATAGAGATGAGGTTGCATGGGTTAATTATCCGGGATTGAAAACTAGCAAATACTATGCCCAGGCAGAGGCTTATTTACCAAATGGGCAAAGTAGTATTGTTACCTTTGGGGTTAAAGGAGGGTATGATTCTGCAAAAAAGATCGCGGATAAAACTAAAATATTCTCATTATTGGCGAATATTGGGGATACTAAATCGCTCATCATTCACCCGGCGAGCACTACGCATCAACAATTAGACGATGCGGCTCAGGAAGCTACGGGGGTAACAAAAGACTTAATCAGGCTGTCTGTTGGATTAGAGAATTTGGACGATCTTACTGCGGACCTGGAGCAGGTATTTGCAACTGTAAACGCCACAGTAGGTATTTAAGATAGTATCTCTGCCGAAGTGATTGGGATTGCTAACGTATCGTTTCGTCAGAATTATTTAAAGATTTATGAAAGCTACAATTTCCGAACTTACAAAAATAGCGATCCCGGGTTTCACCACCTATAACGGGGTAACACAAGATATTGTGGTGTCTTTCCAACTTTTCGGGAAACCCTTGCATACGGCGCCTGTAGTAGTAGTTAACCATGCCCTTACAGGAAATTCAAATGTAGCCGGACCCGATGGCTGGTGGTCGTCCCTGGTAGGAGAAGACAAATGCATCAACACTAAAAAATATACGGTACTCTCATTTAATATCCCCGGGAATGGCTATGATGGGTTTATAATTGAGAATTACAAAGATTTTGTGGCAGGTGATATAGCACGCATCTTTTTGGAGGCGCTTCACTTATTAAACGTCGATAGGTTATACGCGTTAATTGGGGGGTCTCTGGGTGGGGGCATCGCCTGGGAAATGGCTGCTCAAAATCCCGAACTTACGGAACATCTTATTCCTGTGGCTTCCGATTGGAAATCGACAGACTGGTTAATTGCGAACTGTCAGATTCAGGAACAATTCCTGGTTAATTCTAAACAACCGGTTCACGATGCACGTATGCATGCCATGTTGTGTTACAGAACCCCGGAATCCTTTAAGGAACGCTTTCAAAGAAGTACTAATGAGGAACTTAATGTATTTAATGTAGAAAGTTGGTTGCTGCACCATGGCAAAAAATTGCAGGAAAGATTTCAGGTATCTGCCTATAAACTAACGAATCAGCTATTAAAGACCATAGATATCACCAGAAATGGAGAAGAAGGGTTTAATACCCTTCAAAATAGTGATACAAATATTCATATTATAGGGGTGGATTCGGACCTGTTCTTTTCCGCCAGGGAAAATAAGGAAACCTACAAGCAAGTGGCTCAGGCTAATAGTAATGTTACTTATGGAGAAATAAAGTCGCTCCACGGGCACGATGCCTTCTTAATAGAGTTCGAACAAATGGAGCAGTTGCTTCAGGGGATATTTCAGCGAAACGGGGCATCTCATCGCTACAAGATTTTGAAATTCGGCGGCACTTCGTTAGCCAACGGGGAGGGGATAGAACGCGTTTTGAACATCATAGTCTCGAGAGTGCTAGAAGGCGATAAAATAGCGGTGGTGGTTTCTGCAAGGGAGATGGCCACCGATCAGCTAGAGTGTATTCTGGAACTGGCTTCCTCCGGAAGAGACTACAAAACAGCTTTTGAAGAGTTTGAAAGCTATCAACGGCATAGTTTCAAAAACGTTGATCTTTCGGCAGAATTTAAGGAGTTGGTTCAATTGTTGGAAGGAGTAGCCTTATTAGGCGATTATAGTCACAAAATAAAGGATCAGGTACTGGCCCTGGGTGAACTCATATCTACAAAATTGATTACAAAACTACTTATTGGAAAAGGTATCAACGCTGAGTTACTTGATTCCAGATTGCTCATTAAAACGGATGCTACCTATGGCGATGCCAAGGTATTAGAATCTGTTTCGCAAGAGCAAGTAACAAAGGCATTTTCTGAATTGGCTTCAGATGTTGTCCCTATTATTCCGGGCTTTATTGGAGCAACTCTCAATAATGAAACCACTACTCTGGGTAGAAATGGCAGTAATTATACAGCGTCTATGATTGCAAATTTTCTGGATGCGGAAGAATTGCAAAACTATACGCATGTGGATGGCATTTATACAGCAGACCCACAATTAGTGCCAGAGGCGAGAAGGATAGAACAATTGTCGTACAGTGAGGCGAACGAGTTGGCTAATTTTGGAGCCACAATTTTGCATGCAAAAACCATCATTCCGTTGTTGGAAAAGAATATTCCCTTGCGGATACTGAACACTTTCAACGATGATAATGAGGGAACGCTTATCAGTGCTAAAACAACCAAGGAAGGAATACGATCTTTATCGGTGCTAGAAAATGAGGCCCTTATAAATGTGGAAGGCCGGGGCTTATTGGGAAAAGTAGGAGTAGATGCTCGTATTTTTCGAACCTTAAGTAACAAAAATGTAAGTGTCAGTATCATATCTCAAGGCTCGTCCGAACGTGGCATTGGAATGTTGGTAGCTGCCAATAAGGCTCAGATAGCAAAAGAGGCGCTGGAGATCGAATTTGAACACGATTTTAAATCAAAGGACATTAACACCATTACTATTGTGGAGGATGTTTCGGTTATTTCCATCATAGGTCAGGACCTGAGTACGTTTCATAAACCCTATAATGCTCTCATAAAAAATCAGATTGTTCCTTTATTGTTTAACAATACGGTATCTGGCAAGAACATTAGTTTAGTAGTACGAAAAACAGACCTGCACAAAGCCTTGAATGTAATGCACGGGCAAATTTTTGGGATCAGTAAAAAAGTAAATTTGGCCATTTTTGGTCATGGACATGTAGGAAGTACGTTGTTAGATCAGATTTTAAAGGCTTCTAAAAACATTGAAAAAAGAAAAGGAATTCAACTCAATATTTTTGCCTTAGCCAATTCTAAAAAATTGCTCTTAGATAAAAATGGCATTTCAGATAATTGGAAAACAACCATAGTAGAGCAAGGGAGTGCCTATGTGTTAGGGGATGTAGTTGCCTATGCCAGAGCAAATCACCTGGAGAATTTAATCGCCATAGACAATACAGCTAGTGAAGACTTTGTGGCGCATTATTTCGATTTTGTTGAAAATGGGTTCGACCTAATCTCATCGAACAAAATTGCCAATACCCTGGGTTTTGATTTCTATCATTTACTGCGTGAGGAACTTACCCGGTTTCAAAAACAATATTTGTACGAGACGAATGTGGGTGCCGGATTACCTTTGATAGACACTATAAAATTATTGCATCTTTCCGGAGAGAACATAACCCGGATTAAAGGAGTCTTTTCAGGATCCCTCAGTTATATTTTTAATACGTTTTCGGCCTCAGATGCTTCTTTTTCCGAGATTGTTCTCAAGGCCATGAGTCAGGGTTATACAGAACCCGATGCCAGAGACGATCTTTCCGGTTTGGATGTAGGCAGAAAACTCCTGATTCTAGCCCGTGAATTGGAACTGCAAAACGAACTTTCTGATGTAAGTGTTCAAAATTTAATTCCGGTTGCGCTTCGCAAGCACAATATGGAAGGTTTTATAGAAAATATAGAAGAATTAGACGCGGTGTTTGAAGAAATTAAAAAACAGCAGGCGCCAGATCACGTACTTCGTTATGTAGGAGAACTGCATGGCGATCTTCAAAAAGATAAAGGACTGCTCGAGGTGAAACTGGTGTCCGTGCCGAAGGAAAGTTCCTTAGGGCAGGTAAAGGGCTCGGATTCGATTATTGAAATATATACGGAATCGTACGGGGAGCACCCACTCGTTATACAGGGTGCCGGTGCCGGTGCCGCGGTAACGGCACGAGGTGTATTTGGCGATATTCTGCGGATAGCAGAAAAGATGTAGAAAATATAAACCGGTTACTACTATGGGGAATAGGAAGAACAAATTTGAAACAGATGCGATTAGAACACAATTAGAGCGTTCCCAGTTCCTGGAGCACTCTAGCCCAATCTATATGACCTCTAGTTTTGTTTTTGAGGACGCTGAAGATATGCGAGCCTCCTTTGCCGAGGAGAAAGAGCGGAATATTTACTCGCGCTATTCCAATCCAAACAGTTCAGAGTTTGTAGACAAAGTATGCCAGATGGAAGGTGCCGAGGCAGGTTTTGCTTTTTCCTCCGGGATGGCAGCCGTATTTTCTACTTTTGCAGCCTTGTTGGAAAGCGGAGACCACATTATTTCTGCAAAAAATATTTTTGGTTCTACCCACAGTTTACTTACCCAATTTTTCCCAAAATGGCAGATTGGTCATAGTTATTTTGAAATAGACGATCTGGAGTGCATTACATCGCTAATTACACCAAACACAAAACTAATCTATGCAGAATCGCCCACAAATCCGGGGGTAGATATTCTAGATTTAGAACGTCTGGGAGCAATTGCCAAAGCACATAATTTATTTCTGGTGATCGATAATTGTTTTGCGTCGCCTTACTTGCAGCAACCCATTAAATTTGGGGCAGACCTTGTCATCCATTCAGGAACTAAATTAATGGACGGCCAGGGTAGGGTATTGGCCGGGATTACGGTGGGAAGAGCCGATCTTATAGATAAGATTTATAGGTTTTCACGGATAACCGGCCCCGCACTTTCACCCTTCAATGCCTGGGTGCTATCTAAGAGTTTAGAAACCCTTGCTGTACGCGTAGATCGCCATTGTGAAAATGCCTTACTAATTGCACAATTTCTTGAGAAACATCGGAATATCAATTGGGTAAAGTACCCTTTCTTACCATCGCATCCCCAATACGCGCTAGCCAGAAAGCAAATGAAAGCAGGGGGGTGTGTAGTGGCTTTTGAGATAGATGGAGGCATAAAAGCAGGACAAACTTTTTTTAATGCCATTAAGTTACTTTCCTTATCTGCCAATTTAGGAGATGCCCGCAGTATAGTAACACATCCGGCTTCTACGACCCATAGTAAATTATCCAAAGAAGAGCGATTGGCTACCGGAATAAGTGATGGTATGGTTCGGGTATCTGTTGGTTTGGAACATGCAGAAGACATCATACATGATATAGCTCAGGCCTTGGATACTCTGAATTAAAACCCGTTTCTGCTGTTTTTGTCTATATTAGTACGATGCTTTCTAAAAAGACAAAATACGGACTTAAGGCGTTGACCTATTTGGCCTGTCAAAGTGATAGGAATCCGGTGCAAATTGCCGAGATTGCAAAGCATGAGAATATCTCTCAAAAATTCCTGGAAAGCATTTTGCTGACGCTCCGCAGAACTGGGTATTTGGGATCCAAAAAGGGCAAAGGAGGAGGCTATTACCTAATTAAAGATCCGGCTGAAATCCCAATGACGACGGTTATGCGTTCCTTAGAAGGTCCTATCGCCATGGTTTCCTGTGTTAGCCTCAATTTCTACGAAAAATGTGAGGATTGTCCGGATGAAAATGCGTGTGCTGTGCACAAACTAATGCTAAAGGTGAGGGAAAGTGCCCTGGAAGTATACCGAAATACCACCCTGGCCGATCTAATTTCCCCTTAGGATATTCCTAAATCTATTATTTTAATCTTTCACAATCTTCATAAGATCGTATGATTTCTTAGTAATCTATTAAAACTGTAGGGTAAAAAGAAAAAAATCTATGATATGTGGCCTGAGATTTAATATTAATTATATTTTTGAATAACCTACTAAAACTATAGGATAAATAATTTATATCCAAAAGAACCCTGTTAATTGCCAATACGAATGAAATTTACACAACAACATCTAGAACATTTAAATGCTCAATTCAGGGGGATACCTACGGAGGAGATTATTGCCTGGGCCATAGATTATGCCCGAAGACCTGTGGTTACCACAAATTTTGGACCCTTTGCAGGTTCTATACTCAACGCAGTTACCGAAATAAAAAACGATATACCGGTTCTTTGGTGCGACACAGGGTATAATACTCCTTATACCTACCGCCATGCAGAGGAATTAATTGAAAAGCTCTGTCTGCATATTAAGATCTATGTTCCTAAACAAACTACAGCTTATAGAGATGTTGCTATGGGAATTCCGGAAATTGAAAACCCATTACATGCCAAATTCACCGAACAGGTTAAATTAGAGCCTTTTAGAAGAGCTATGGCAGAACATCAACCCGATGTTTGGTTCACCAATATTAGAAAAGGTCAAACCACATTTCGAGATACACTAGATATACTTAGCCTGAGTAGGGATGGAATTTTAAAGGTAAGTCCCTTCTATCACTGGAATAATAGACAACTAGATGTGTATTTGAAGCAACAAAACATCCCTAATGAACAGAGGTATTTTGATCCGACCAAAGTGCTGCAGAATAGGGAGTGCGGTATTCATGTTTAAAAGGTCATCTAGTTCTAATTAATGCTGCATAAAAATCTCCTGTTACTTTGTTTTAAATACTACTAATGAGGTAATTATTGCACTAAAAAACATCTGAAATACTTGTTTTTAAAAGGAACGTAACGTTTCTTTGTGTTAGTTCATTAACACAATGCCTTAGTTATCAAGAAAGGTGGAGGGAATAGACCCTTTGATACCTTAGCAACCCTTTAACTTTTAAAGAAGGTGCTACATTCTATCCCGGTTGAATTGGGACAGATAACGTAATCGAAAGTTGAATTACTTTCCATTTTCTACTTGATACCTATTGCAGTGCCGAATGTTAAAAAAAGACATGGATTTTTGATAGGCGGATGTCGCAAATCACCAATCTATTTATAAGCGATTACTAAATGAGTAAGATCGAAGAGTTATTAAACGAACGTATCCTGGTGCTCGATGGTGCCATGGGAACCATGCTGCAGCGCTATCGGTTTACAGAGGCAGATTTTCGCGGGGATCGATTTAAAGATTGGGAACATCCCTTACAAGGCAACAACGATCTGCTATCCCTTACACAACCCGAAGCTATTGAAGCTATTCACCGTAAGTATTTCGAAGCAGGTGCCGACATAGTGGAGACCAATACATTTTCAGGAACCTCTATAGCCATGGCCGATTATCATATGGAAGCCAACGTATATGAACTTAACTATGAGTCTGCCAGAATTGCTAAAAAAGCAGCAGATGAATTTACTGCCAGGGAACCTCATAAGCCAAGATTTGTAGCAGGAAGCATAGGGCCTACCAATAAAACAGCGAGCATGTCTCCTGATGTAAACGACCCCGGGTTTAGGGGCGTCTCTTTTGAAGAACTTCGTTTGGCTTACAAAGAACAGGTGGAAGGTTTGCTAGATGGTGGGGTTGATATAGTATTGGTGGAAACCATTTTCGATACGCTAAACGCAAAAGCAGCCTTATTCGCTATTGAAGAGGTAAAGGAAGAACGTGCGATTCACATTCCAATCATGATAAGTGGTACTATCACCGATGCCTCGGGGAGGACTTTATCTGGCCAAACGGCAGAATCTTTTTTGATCTCTGTGTCCCATATTCCATTTTTATCTGTAGGGTTTAATTGCGCCTTGGGGGCCAACCAGTTAGTGCCCCATTTAGAGGTATTATCGGCTAAAACCTCGTTTGCAATTTCGGCCCATCCCAATGCGGGTCTTCCCAATGCCTTTGGGGAATATGACCAGACACCAGAGCAGATGGCTTCCCAAATCAAAGAATATTTAGATAAGGAGTTGATCAATATTGTAGGAGGGTGTTGCGGTACAACCCCGGAACATATTAATGCTATTGCCAACCTGGTGAAGCAATACGAGCCCAGAAAACACCAGAGTCCGGTATAACAACAGTAATATTATAAATGAAGAAAAAAGATCTCCATACTACTAATTCGGAACAATCGCCTCGGGTTGTACAAGACCAGGGCACTCCCTCCAGGTATTTAAAACTAGCAGGTCTGGAACCTTTGGTGATTACTCCTGAAAGCAATTTTGTGAATGTTGGAGAGCGTACCAATGTGGCAGGGTCGCGTAAATTTCTTCGACTCATCAAAGAAGATAATTACACGGAAGCTGTGGAGGTCGCCAGGCATCAGGTAGAGGGTGGAGCACAGATTATTGATGTAAACATGGATGACGGACTTATAGATGGTAAGGAAGCGATGGTTAAGTTCCTCAACTTAATTTTGGCAGAACCTGATATTGCCCGTGTTCCTATTATGATCGACAGTTCCAAGTGGGAGATCATTGAAGCTGGCTTGCAGGTGGTGCAGGGGAAGTGCGTTGTAAATTCCATTAGCCTTAAAGAAGGAGAAGAAGAATTTATAAGACAGGCAAAATTAATACGTCGGTATGGTGCCGCCGTCATTATTATGGCCTTCGATGAGAAAGGCCAGGCCGATTCCTTTGAACGACGGGTAGAAATAGCACAGAGGTCGTATAATATTCTGGTAAATATTGTACGTTTTCCACCGGAAGATATCATTTTCGACCTGAATATCTTTCCTGTAGCCACGGGGATGGACGAGCATAAGCGTAATGCCATAGATTTTATTGAAGCAACCCATTGGGTTCGGAACAACCTCGCGCATTGCAGTGTTAGTGGAGGGGTGAGCAACGTTTCTTTTAGTTTTAGAGGAAACAATGCGGTGCGGGAAGCCATGCATTCGGTGTTTCTGTATCATGCTATCCAGGCAGGTATGAATATGGGTATCGTAAACCCGGCATTACTGGAGGTATATGATGATATTCCAAAAGACCTGCTAGAATATGTAGAAGACGTTATTTTAAACAGGCGTAAAGATGCTACGGAAAGGTTATTAGATTTTGCTCAAACCGTAGTGGGTAAGACCAAAGAAAGCAAGTTAGATCTGTCGTGGAGAGAAGAACCCTTGCAGGATAGGATTACAAGGGCCCTGGTGAAAGGGATCGATCAATATATAGTAGCCGATGTGGAAGAGGCCCGGCAGGCATCTACCAAACCCATTGAAGTAATTGAAGGACATCTTATGACCGGGATGAATGTGGTAGGCGATCTGTTTGGTAACGGAAAAATGTTTTTACCGCAAGTTGTTAAATCGGCACGGGTCATGAAAAAGGCAGTGGCTTATTTAACCCCCTATATTGAAGCTTCTAAAGATGCTTCTTCGAGGGGAGCAGCAGGGAAAATTCTTATGGCAACGGTTAAGGGCGATGTCCATGATATCGGGAAGAACATTGTGGGCGTTGTACTTGCCTGCAACAATTACGAGATCATAGATTTAGGAGTTATGGTACCTCCGGAGAAGATTATTCAGTGCGCTATGGAGGAACAGGTAGATATTATTGGCCTTAGCGGACTCATTACTCCGTCCCTGGATGAAATGGTCTTCCTCGCGAAGGAAATGGAGCGGCAGAATTTTGATGTGCCCTTGCTAATTGGTGGCGCCACAACGAGCAAGGCCCATACAGCGGTTAAAATAGACCCGCAATACCGTTCGGCAGTAGTACATGTAAATGATGCTTCCAGAGCTGTAACAGTAGTGGGCGATTTACTGCAGAAAGAACGTTCCGGGTCCTATAAAAAAGAGGTAAAATTAGATTATGAGTCGTTCCGCGATAAGTTTTTGCAGCGGAGACAGCAAAAAGAATATATTTCGATAGTAGATGCTCGTCAAAACAAACTTCAAATTTCCTGGAAGGAGACAGAAATTACCATTCCAAAAGAGCTGGGAATTAAGGTTTTAGAGGAGGTGGCTCTTGAAAAATTGCTCCCTTTTATTGACTGGACACCCTTTTTCAGAAGCTGGGATCTCCACGGGAAATATCCTGCCATATTAACCGATTCTGTTGTGGGGGAACATGCATCAGAATTGTATAGCGATGCCCAAAAATTATTGCAGGAAGTAATTGCGAAAAAAATGCTGAAGGCGAAAGCCGTATTTGGACTTTTTCCTGCAAATTCAGTGGGGGAAGACGACATTGAGGTAACTAATACTGAGCCAGATGAAAACGTTCTATTTCATACACTGCGGCAGCAGTCGCGTAAAAAGGACGGCGTGCCACATATAGCCCTGGCCGATTTTATTGCTCCAAAATCTTCAGGAATTCAGGATTACATGGGGTGTTTTTGCGTAACTGCCGGTTTTGGCACCCAGGAGTTGGCTACTTCATATGAGAAAGAACATGATGATTATAATGCTATTATGATTAAAGCTCTTGCCGACAGATTAGCGGAAGCCTTTGCTGAATACCTGCATAAAGAAGTGCGCACCAAGTATTGGGGATATGCAAGGCAAGAAGAGCTAACAAATGATGAACTTATAAAGGAAGCCTATAAAGGCATCCGTCCGGCCCCGGGATATCCGGCTTGTCCGGATCACTTGGAAAAGAATGCTATTTGGGACCTTTTGCAAGTAGAAAAGAACATAGGGGTGCAACTTACGGAAAGCTTGGCCATGTGGCCGGCTGCGAGTGTAAGTGGTTATTATTTTGCACATCCACAGGCGCGCTATTTTGGATTAGGAAAAATATCCCAAGATCAGTTAGTATCCTATGCCCATCGCAAACGAATTTCAGTGGAAATGGCTCAAAAATGGCTGGCTCCTAATTTGGCAGAAGAGTAATAGTTTTTGTATGAGAATGTATTGGTTTAAGCAGCAGTAATTAATAAGTAAATGAAAGTAACAGAACACATAGAAAAAGCAAAAGGGGAGACCCTTTTCTCTTTCGAGATTATTCCACCGGTAAAGGGCAAAAGTATACAGGAATTATATGACAATATAGATCCTCTGATGGAATTTAATCCCCCATTTGTAGATGTTACAACTTCCAGGGAAGAGTATATCTACATAGACCGCGCTGGTCTCCTAGATAAGAAGCTAACGCGTATGCGCCCAGGCACCGTTGGGATATGTGCATCTATTAAGCATAAGTACGATGTTGACACCATCCCACATGTTTTGTGCGGAGGTTTTACTTTGGAAGAGACCGAATATTTATTGGTAGACTGTCATTATTTGGGTATTGATAACGTGATGGCACTGCGAGGCGATGCCATGAAAGAAGAAAAGTATTTTGAACCAACCACCGGAGGGCATGTGTATGCTTCTGATCTGGTAACCCAAATTCATAATCTGAATTCAGGCCAATATCTGCACGAGGTTATTGAAACAGACAACTGCTCCGATTTTTGTATTGGGGTTGCAGGCTATCCTGAAAAACACTTGGAAGCCCCTTCGTTGCAAACCGACTTAAAATGGCTAAAGAAAAAAGTAGACTTAGGAGCCGATTATATTGTAACCCAAATGTTTTTCGACAATCAGAAATATTTTGATTTCGTTAAGGCCGCTAGAAAGGCAGGGATTACAGTTCCGATTATTCCAGGAGTAAAACCTATCGCAATTAAAAAACACCTCCATTTACTCCCGCAGGTATTTCGAATAGACTTGCCACAAGACCTCATAGATGCGGTCGAAAAATGTAAGGATAACAGGCAAGTACGGCAAGTTGGGATAGAATGGGCCATTGCCCAGTCAAATGAATTAAAGGCAGCCGGGGTACCGGTACTTCATTATTATTCTATGGGTAAGTCAGACAATATTAAGGCTATCGCTAAAGCAGTTTTTTAAAAAGGTTTCCCTAAATAATTTATGACTCCCCAGTGTAATAATTCCTATTTTTGCATCCCATGAATACCAGATGTCTTATTGCTTGCCTACTGTACTGTCTGGGATGTTTTTCGCAAGAAACTGAAACACCTGAAAAATGGACGATCGATATGAGTCCGTTTTATGGATCCATCCTGTTGCACAATCCCGATATTTCACATTTGATCAGCGATCATCCCGCAGGGTTTATTTTGGGACTTAATAAAAAGACGTACGGAAATGAGGAATGGCAAGAAACATTCAATTACCCCGATACGGGATTTTCGCTGGTATACCAGGATATGAAAACTACTACCCTGGGAAAGAATATAGGATTGTACGGCCATTACAATTTTTATTTTTTTAAAAGAAACATGCAATTCAGGATTGGACAGGGGATTGCTTATAACACCAATCCTTATGAAAAGAATCAGAATTTCAGGAACAATGCCTATGGGACGCATTTGATGAGTTCTACCTACTTAATGTTGAATTACCACAGGGAGAATGTCTTGCGTGGCCTGGGGTTTAAGGCCGGGATCTCGTTGGTTCATTATTCAAATGCTAATGTAAAGGCTCCAAACACTTCCACTAATACCTTTGCTTTTAATGCGGGGTTGGTATATGATTTGGATGGCGGTGAGACCATTCCGTTTGTTAAAAATGATCAAAAAGGCAGTATTGAAGAACCTGTTAAATATAACCTGATATTTAGAACCGGGGTGAATGAAAGCGATGTCATTAACTCGGGACAATTTCCATTTTATATCTTTTCGGCATATGCAGATAAAAGGGTAGGGCAACTAAGCGCTATTCAACTGGGAACCGATGTATATTTCTCTAACTTTTTAAAAGATCTCATACGGTTTCAATCGATCGCCTTCCCGGAGTTGGGGGTAAATTCGGATGACGATTATAAAAGGGTTGGGATCTTTCTAGGGCACGAGTTATTTGTTAATAAAATAAGTGTAATAACTCAATTAGGATACTATGTCTACTACCCCTTCGATTTTGAAGGACAGGTGTATAACCGGGTTGGTATAAAGCGATATTTTGGCAAGCAATGGTTTGGAGCCATCACTTTAAAATCTCACGGAGCAAAGGCAGAAGCCGTGGAGTTTGGATTTGGGATTCGACTTTAAAGAATAATACGTAATGAATAAAATGAAAAAGATAGGGGTTATTGGAGTAATTGCACTACTATCTGCAGGGTGCAATGGTGACAACGTACCCGATTGTTTCCAAAATGCGGGAGAACTTATTCAGGAAACCGTTGTTGTTGCCACTTTTGATAAGATCACTGTATTTGAGAACCTGCAACTAGTCGTAAAACAAGGTCCGGTGCAGGAAGTGCGAATAGAAACCGGGGAGTTTTTATTGGACGAAATAACCGCAGAAGTTATTGGAGATCGGTTGGTACTTCGAAACACTAATAATTGCAATCTCTTCAGGGACTATGGCGTCTCGAAAATAGTGGTGACAAGCCCTAATATTTCTGAAATACGCAGTAGTACCGGATGGCACGTTGTAAGCGAGGGAGTACTGGGATTCCCCGAACTGTTTTTGATTACAGAAAGCTTCATCAATCCGGAAACAGATACCACAGATGGCTCATTTGATCTGGAGGTTGCCAGTCAGACCCTGCGGATTGTTGCCAATGGGATTGCCTATTTTCAAGTGCGTGGAACTACAGAAAATGTAACAATTGCGATTCCTGCAGGAGATTCACGGGTAGAAGCAGAGAACCTGACAGCTCAAAATGTAACACTAAACCACAGAGGAAGTAATGATATTCTTGTAAATCCACTGCAGCGTTTAGAGGGCGTAATCAGGGGTACAGGAGACGTGGTAAGTCTTAACAGACCTGCCATTGTAGATGTTGAAGTCCTGTATAAGGGGCAGTTGATTTTTAGGGATTAAGGTCATGAAAAGTTTGCTACACTACTTCAAGAGCTTACGGGGTCTCGAAAAGGAGCAGTCGGCCAGGACCAAAACAAATACAGAGGATAGCCCCGACCAAATCCTTAAAAACCTTGTTGCCCAAGGAAGGATTCCCGGTCTTGCTATAACCGTACTCAAAAAAGGCAAGGTGTTGTTAGAGAAGGGATATGGCCATGCCGATCTCGGAAAAAAAACACCGGTGCTACCAGAAACAACTTTATTTCGGATTGCCAGTGCTTCCAAACCAATCGCCGCAACCGCTCTGGCGAAAATGGTTGCAAGTGGGTTAATAGATTTGGATGCCTCATTGTACGACTATGTTCCTTATTTCCCCAAAAAAGAACACGATTTTACGATACGTCAACTCGCGAGTCATACCGCGGGCATCCGGGGATACAAAGGCAAAGAGTATGCACTGAATAACCCCATTACAATTAAGGACAGTTTGGATATTTTTAAAAATGATCCGTTGCTTTTTGCTCCTGGTTCCAGATTTCTTTACAATAGCTTCGACTGGGTATTGGTATCACTGGCCATGCAGGAAGCCAGTGGCTGTTCTTTTGAGGAGTATGTTGCTAAAGAGGTATTACATCCTTTGGGCATGTCTAAAACCTTTTCAGAAGACCCAGCCGAACGGCTGGTGAATAAAGCTACTTGTTATACGAAACGGAGCACTGGTTTTCAGTTGGCTATCCCTGTGGACAATCGCTTTAAATTGGCAGGTGGAGGCTATCTAAGTACTTCAGCAGACCTGGCTAAATTAGGGCAGGCCTATTTAGACCAAATTATTGCCCCAGGCGAGGTGGTGCAACAGTTTCTGACCTCCCAGCTGGTGGGCGAAGACCCTACTTTTTATGGGTTAGGATGGCAAGTGAGCAGGGACAACGGAGGTAGACCATATTTTGGACATATGGGGAATGGTATAGGTGGCTATAGTAATTTTTATGTGTATCCGGAGCAAGAAGTGGTCATCTCCCTATTGATCAATTCTACAGACCCTAAAATACAAACTGTTTTGGAGGACACATTGTATCCACTTTTTTTGTAGAAATCCCCTTAGTGCACCCCCTTGTAATAATATGTGTGAAAAACCAGGGCCAATAAGGGCCTATGGTATATATGACTTATATCATAGTATTTTCATGGTCTGTGGACCATCTTTGAAGTGTTATTTTAAAAGACAGGGAATGACAGATAAAAAAATTGACAAGAGTTCTTGGGCCATAGGAGGTATGACCATGGTTGGTACCGGTGTTGGATTTATTTTTTTACAAACCTCGCCTTTGTTTTTTGTGGCCTGTATACTTATTGGCATTGGCTTGGGATTGTTAATAGCAGCTATTATCTCAAATAAAAATTAAACGTTCCTGAATTTTAGTACATAAATCACGTGTCCGTCAAAAAACGCATATGTAGTTATAAGGGATTTTTAGTTCGACTTTTTTGGTATGCTCTTATTTTTAAAAAAAATTAGACGTCAGATTATTGCTGATAATAAAGTGGGTAAGTATCTTCTCTATGCCCTGGGTGAAATATGTTTAGTTGTCATTGGGATCCTGATCGCTCTTCAGATAGACAATTGGAACACCGAACGCATCTTAAAGGAAGATGCCAGAAAATCCTATGAGAATATAAAAAGGCAGATTAATGACGATCAAAAAGAATTAGCAGGGGCAAAGGCGGTCAACACCTATTTGACAAAGGCTTACGAGTATGCCAACAAAATCATCATCTCGGATAATCAAAACAAAACAGATTCACTGGCACTAATTGCCATGGCACTATCCCAATATTCCGACTTTCACAGAAGTGGCGCAATTTATGAAACCTTAGTTAACAGCGGAGATCTAAAATTGCTTAAAAACGATGAAATTACTGGTGCATTGCAAAAGCTAGAGACGACCTATATTTTTATCAATAAGTTGGAAGACATGAACTGGGGACTGATCATTAATGAACTTTCACCAGAACTCAGAGGGGTCATCAATTATACATCAAGAGAGGTTATACAACCCAATAAACTATACGCCGTAGAAATGCAAAATATCTTCTTTGAGGTTATTAACCTCAATAATATTAAAAAACGCTATCTATGAGCAGGCTCTGGGCGAAATAGATGCCATAGTTGTTCTAATAGAGGCGGAACTTTCTTCAGAAAATTAGCATATTAAATTAATAATATAAAGGCAATATCTTATCTTGTGCAAGGGAGCTTCTTATGGTAGCTCCTGTTGAAGTTGATTCTAATTAAATCTCAATACACAATGAAACATTTTTTTACTTTATTGGCGCTTTGTGCTATGGTTGCTGCTTGTAAGTCAGAACCAAAAGCTACTACTGAAACTAAAACCGAAGACGAATGGATTTCCCTGTTTGACGGAGTAAGTACCGAAGGTTGGAGAGCCTATAACGGAGAGGGTTTACCCCCAGGATGGGTGGCAAAAAATGGAGAACTAACGTTTGATACGGAACTGGGTCTGGAACAAGATTATACTGGTGGTAAAGACATTATTTACGGTTTGGAAGAGTTCGATAATTTTGAATTGTATGTAGAATGGAAACTTCCTCCAGGAGGTAATAGCGGTATTTTTTATCATCTTAAAGAGGGCTATGATAGTCCTCCGGATGTTTCACCGGAATACCAGTTGATCGATGACCAAAATTATGCCAAGATCCACGATCTTACAGAATACAATACCAGTTTGGGCTATTCCAACCCGTCCGAATTGCAGCCCTTACAACGAACGGCTGCTGACTACGCCATGTACCCTGCGGATGATAAAGTGAAAGTATTACACCCAATCGGGGAATGGAATACTACCCGTATTATATTTACTCCTGAAAAAGTAGAGCACTGGCTGAATGGAATAAAGGTACTGTCGTTTGTGCCTTGGTCCGAGGATTGGCACGAAAAAAAGAAGGCAGGTAAATGGAAAGATACTCCGGATTATGGTAAATTTAAAACTGGCTACATAGGATTTCAAGATCACTCAAGTCCAATTTGGTTCAGGAATATAAAAATCAAAAAACTTTAACCACCATGAAAAGAAGAGACTTTATTAAGAATACGGCCGTGGCATCCTCGGTATCCTTATTGCCTTCCTCAGTGTGGGCCCTGGCGGCAGATAAGCGTTTACGTACCGCTCATGTGGGTGTTGGTGGTATGGGATTTGAAGACCTGAAATCTATTTCTTCACATGCCATGGTGGATGTTACAGCACTATGCGATGTGGACGCCAATAATTTGGCTGCAGCTCAGAAATTATTTCCAAATGCCAAAGTATATACAGATTATAGACTGCTGTTAAAAGAAATGGCGAATGACATAGACGCTGTTATTGTTTCAACACCAGATCACTCCCATGCACCTGTTTCTATGATGGCAATGGAAATGAATAAACCGGTGTATTGCCAAAAGCCCCTAACACATCATGTTTCAGAGGCCAGGGCCATGCGAAAATTAGCACAGGAAAAAAATCTGATTACCCAAATGGGGATTCAGGTGCACTCTTTTTATGATTATAAATTGGCCACTTTATTAATACAATCGGGCATTATTGGTAAAGTAGCTACGGTACGAGCATGGTCTCCTAAAAATTGGGGATATGACGGACCTAAACCTGTGGGATCCGATCCTGTACCTGCACATTTAGACTGGAACCTTTGGCAGGGAACAGCAGCTACAAGACCTTATAAGGAGGGGGTGTATCACCCCGCCAACTGGCGTAAACTAGTCGACTATGGTTGCGGTACGCTAGGGGATATGGGGGTACATATTTTTGATACTCCCTACAACGCCTTGCAATTAGATGTTCCTTTCACGGTTAAGAACAAATGCAGAAGACCTAACGGATTTGGATTTCCTGAAAATAATATGGTAACCTATGAATTTCCGGGGACCCAATATACTGCTGAAACCTTAAAATGGATCTGGTACGATGGGAAAGGAGCTCCTGCATTACATAAAGATCTTAAACTACCCAATAAGGAAAAGTTACCTCTACAAGGCGCTATGTTCATAGGAGAAAAAGGAAGGTTACTACTGCCGCACTTCATGGAATTGCCCCGATTAATTGTAGACGGAGCCTATCAGGACATAGACATATCCAAGTACGACACAACCAATCAAATGGGAGAACCGTTGCGCGACTATGCAACAGAAGGAAATAAGCATTACCATCAATTTGTAGATGCTTGTCTGGGAAAAGATACTTGTACGGCTCCCTTTTCATATTCTGCACGTCTTACGGAGACCATCCTGTTAGGAGTAATTGCCGGACGTTTCCCCAATAAAACATTGCATTGGGATAACGAGACAGCTCAATTTAAGGAAGAAAAAGCCAATGAATTTTTAAGTGGAGTTTATAGAGAGTTCTAATTTATTTCTTGTCAGAACACGGATAAAGAAACAATAGACAAAAATTTTTTTGATATACAATAGCGGGTTTAGTGGGTCTAAATCCGCTTCTTTTATTTTGGTATCTTAAAGCTTTGGGGATAGTGTTAGTTATCGCCATAAAAACGACCAATAAATATATTTCAGTCATGGGAAAAATTAGAATAGTGGCCCTGGGTATGTTAGTTTTTATATTGGCTTGCCAGAGCCCAACAAAAGAAGCGACGATAGAGAAATGGAAAAATGAGATTGTAGCTACCGAGAAGGCATTTGTGGAGATGGCTGGTAAGGAAGGAATTCCCCGGGCATTTCTCACTTTTGCTGCAGAAGATGCAGTACTTATGAGAAACAATACCATAATTAAAGGGAAGGATGCCATTCAAGAAAATTTCCATAAACAGTCAGATGCCTGGGATAACGCACAACTTACCTGGGAACCCTCTTATGTAGATGTAGCTACTTCTGGAGATCTTGGGTATACCTATGGCTCTTTTGTATATAGCTCAAAAGATTCTATTGGTAACCTTGTTTCTAAGGAAGGTGTTTTTCATACCGTATGGAAACGTCAGCCAGATGGAACCTGGCGCTTTGTATGGGATTAAAAACGAAAAATACAGCATAGATTAATTAATAAATAAATAAGTAAACAAATGTCAAATCAATTACAAGAGCTTACAAACAAACATTGTGAAAATCCACCCGCAAGCTATGGGGATCTTAAAGTTCTGTTCTTAAACTGTACTTTAAATAGAACCCCTGTTTTATCTCACACCGAGGGATTAATTCAAATAGCACAGAAGATCTTTGAAGCTAATGGAGCAGAAACAAAAGTGATACGCCCTGTAGATTATGTAATACCAGCAGGTTTAGGATTAGATATGTCCAAAACACCTGAATGGGACAGGGATGATTGGCCTTTAATTCAAAAGGAAGTAGATGCCTGTGATATCCTTATTGTTTGTACGTCTGTTTGGCTAGGCGAAAAATCTTCGGTATGCAATCGCACGCTGGAACGCATGTACGGCTATACCCACAAGTTTAATGAAAAAGGACAATACCGCGATTACGGAAAAGTAGGAGCTACCCTTATTACCGGGAACGAAGACGGGGTGAAGCATTGTGCCATGAATATTTTATTCTCTTTATCTCATATTGGCTATACAGTTCCTCCCCAAGCCGATGCTGGTTGGATGGGAGAAGCAGGGCCCGGGCCATCTTACAGAGATGAAGGTTCAGGAGGTCCAGAAAATGATTTCACGAACAGGAACACTACATTTTTGGTTTGGAATTGTTTGCATCTTGCCAGAATGCTGAAAGACCAGGGAGGTATTCCCGCCTATGGAAATCAACCAGATGAATGGAAAGCTGGCTGTAAAGCCGGGTTCGATAGTCCGGAACATAGGAGATAACAAGGTTTTGCTTATTTTTAGTCAAACTATCCAAGTAAATACAATGAAAAAAATCGGAGGAACTATTTTGTTGTTTTTGTCCGTATCACTTGGTTTGGTAGCCCAAGATGAGCTCAATACGACAGAAAAAAAAGCTGATTTCTTAGCCACCTGGACTATAGATCTAAGACCTACCCCATCAGCTCCGGAGTATTATCAATCCTTTTCTGTAGATGAGGTAACCGGAAATACATTCATGGGGACATTTTATGGAAGTGTCATAGAAAATGGCTTTCTGAATGCGAACTGGGATCGATTGCACTTCGCCTTTACTACGAAAGATCAAAGCAATGCCTATTACCATTCGGGATACCTCGAAAATGGAAAATTATATGGGATTAGTTATTGTCCGGGGAGGAATTTTACGGCTCCTTGGTTTGGTGAAAAAGAAATGGAATAAGATTATTTATGGAAATGGATCATTAGAATACAATTATATCAATAAACCATGAAAATACTAATCATAGGAGGACAAGGTACCATTGGGAGCAGGTTAGTGAGTCATTTTAGCCAGGAACATGAGGTATTAAGTTTAGGGAGAACGTACGGACACAAGACGGTGGATATTTCCAATAGCGAGTCATTAGGAAAACTATTTAAACAGATTGGAAAAGTAGACGCGGTAATTTCTGTTGCCGGAGAAGCCAAATGGGCTCCTTTTGACGAATTAACCGAAGAGGATTACTACATCGGTATTAAAAGTAAACTCATGGGGCAGGTGAATTTGGTTCGGATAGCCCAGCACTATGTAAAACCCAATGGAAGTATTACCTTATCTACAGGAATTTTGGCAGATGATCCGGTGCTGCAAACTACCAGTGCTGCGATGGTTAATGGTGCCATTCATAGTTTTGTGAGGGCCGCTGCACTGGAAATCAAAAATATATGTCGTGTTAACGCAGTGTCTCTTGGCGTAGTTGAAGATGCATATGAGAAATACAAAGACTTTTTTCCCGGTCATAATCCGATTGCCATGTCGAAAGTTGTGAATGCCTATGTCCGTAGTGTCCTGGGGAGCGGACATGGAGAGATCATAAGAATATATGACTAATTAAAACCAAAATTTTAGCATAGCTGAGTTTGGCCTAATTCTTGAAACAAAAATTAGACAAAATGAGAAATTTAAAAACATGAAAATCAATACACTACTTTGGGGTATACTTACCCTGGCAGTAAGTACTGTCGTTGCTCAGGAACCTAGAGAAAAAGAGGTTAAAACCGTCGTCAAGGATGTTACTGTTTTTATTGAGGGGGCACAGATCACCCGAAAAAAGGCCGTGGATCTTTCAACAGGAATCACCATTTTAAAGTTTGTGGATCTTTCCCCATTTATTAAATCCAAAAGTTTACAGGTGAAAGCAGACGGCGATGTAACAGTCATCTCTGTAAACCAACAACAGAACTACTTAGATAAATTGGAGAAATCCGAGGAACTGGTGTCGCTCGAATCCAAGCTGGAGACCGTCCGGAAAAAGATACAGACAGAAAGGACCTATTTGGGGATCATCTCTGAAGAAATCTCCTTTTTACAGGCCAATAAGGTGGTTGGAGGTAATCAAACATTGAATGCCGCTACTCTAAAAAGTACGGCCGACTATTATAGCGCTAAATTAACCTCTCTGAAATTGAAGGAGATGGAGCGCAACCAGACGCTGCAAGATTTGATTGCCCAGGAACGAGATATCAGGAATCAGATCAACACTATTACAGGAAAAAAGGAATATGCTAATGGCGAAGTCCTGGTAAAGATTGAAACTAAAAGAGCTACCCGTACTAATTTGGAATTATCTTACGTGGTTGGGAACGCCGGGTGGTATCCGTCGTATGATATCCGGGCAAAGAATGTAAACGAACCGGTAGAACTCTCCTATAAAGCCAATGTAAAGCAAGACACTAAAATCGATTGGAATAATGTGAATTTAAAATTGTCATCTGCTAATCCTAATGTTTCGGGGACTGCCCCGGAATTGCAGACTTATTTTTTGGATTACAATACTCGGCCACCTGTGTATAACCGCTCCGTAAGCGAAGTATCAGGAGTGGTTCGCGATCAGAGTAACCAACCTTTAGCCGGTGCATCTGTAATGGTTCAAGGCACTACCATTGGAACTACAGCAGACTTCGACGGCCGATATACTATTACCGTTCCTCAAAATGCGAATAGTCTGCAATTCTCATATATAGGATATGAATCAAAAACAGTGCGTATCAACCGTTCTGTCATTAATGTAAACCTCATTGAGGATGCACAAGCCTTAGAGGAAGTGGTTGTGTCTGTAAATTTCGAAAAAGAAAAGGCAGCCATGGATGATAATATGAGGCTAGCTGGAGTAGTTCCTGGAGTATCCAAACAAGGAACTAGTACAATTCCTATGCAGCAGGTAGAAAACCAAACAACGGTAGACTTCGCCATAGACGTTCCGTATACCATTAAGTCAGACAACAAGAGTTATGCGGTAACCATGGTGAATTATAACTTACCCGCCTCATATCAGTATTATAGCGTTCCTAAAATAGAAAAAGAAGCCTTTTTACTGGCAGCGGTAAAGGACTGGGAACAATACAATTTGCTAGAAGGGGAAGCAAATATCTTTTTTGAGAACACCTTTGTTGGAAAAACTATTTTAGATGTGCGGTACGCCTCGGACACACTCGATATCTCTTTGGGGAGGGATAAGAATGTAACCATTAACCGGGAGAAGATCACCGATTTTTCTTCCAAGAAATTTGTGGGTACCCGTAAAGAAGAATCGCGCGCCTGGAAAATTACCGTGAAGAACAACAAATCCCAGGCTATCAATATGCTGTTGTTAGATCAGATACCAGTGTCTATACGAGACGAAATAAAGGTAGAGATAGCCGAAGTAAGCAGAGGCAAACACAATGCACAAACAGGGGAGGTTAAATGGGAAATTAAACTTAACCCGGGCGAAGAACGCGTTTTTACGTTGAAGTATGTAGTGAAATATCCTAAAAATAGGAATTTGATTATTGAGTAGGTAGTAGTAAGGCAAAGGATCACAAAAGTTATACCATAGATAACAGTATCAAACCATGGCTGCATTATTACTATTGAAACTGATTTGGATTTTGAAGTGTAATTTTTTTTAAAAAAGTAGACAAATATCCTAGATAGGCACCAAAAATTGGAAAAATATGCATAAAGCAACATGGAATAACACGGTAATTGCAGAAAGTGATAAAACTATTGTCATAGAAGGAAATCATTACTTCCCCCCGGATGCTATTAATAAAGAGTTTTTTAAAAACAGCGAGCTTCAGACGACCTGTCCGTGGAAGGGCCGTGCGTCCTATTTCGATATTGAAGTTGATGGTAAGACAAATAAGGATGCGGCCTGGTACTACCCGGAAGTTTCAGAATTGGCTAAATCTATCAAGGGATATGTTGCATTTTGGAAGGGGGTAATCGTAACATGAATTTGTTAGATCGGTTTTTGGTAACCAGAAAAACAACGGAAGATCTTTGTGGGCCATTACAAACTGAAGACTATATTCCACAACCCGCGGATTTTGCAAGTCCTCCTAAATGGCACCTAGCCCATTCATCCTGGTTTTTTGAGGAAATGATTCTGAAAAAATATTACCCGGGATACCAGGAGTATCACCCCCATTTTGGCTTCCTTTTTAACAGCTATTATAACTCAGTTGGTGATAGAACAATACGCGCCAATAGAGGAAATATTACGCGTCCGGGAGTTGAAAAAGTCTATGAATACCGTCATCATGTAGACAAGTATATGACCGAGTTGCTTGAGGAGCATGCAAATAATACTATTGAATCCTTAACCATTTTAGGAATAAATCACGAACAACAGCATCAGGAACTACTTATTACCGACCTTAAATATGCTTTAGGACATAATCCTATTTTTCCGGTGTATAAGGAAGATTTTATCTTGGTGAATGATACAAATACCGAAGTTGGATTTGTTGAGATTCCGGAGGGTATCTATGAGATAGGACATATTGGAACCGATTTTCATTTCGATAATGAAGTGAATCGTCACAAGGTCTATCTACAGGCAACGAGTATATCAAAAGCTTTAGTCACCAATGGCGAATTCCTTGATTTTATGGAAGATGGGGGGTATAGCAAGTTTCAGTATTGGTTAGATGAAGGCTGGGCCTGGCTTGGTAAGGAGCAGATCAATGCGCCACTTTATTGGCATAAAATTGATAATAAATGGCACTATTATACTCTTTGTGGGTTGCAGGAAGTAGACAAAAATGCCTTGGTCTCCCATGTCTCATTCTATGAGGCAAATGCCTATGCCACCTGGAAAGGCATGAGACTCCCCACCGAGATGGAATGGGAAGTGGCCAGTGAGCAATTGCAGTGGGGGAAACGATGGGAATGGACCAATTCTGCCTACCTTCCTTACCCCGGTTTTAAAATAGCCGAAGGAGCGGTGGGAGAGTACAATGGGAAATTTATGATAAATCAAATGGTATTAAGGGGAGCTTCTGTGGCAACCAGTATTGGACATAGTAGAGCCTCCTACAGAAATTTTTTCCACCCGGAAATGCGATGGCAATTTTCTGGGATTAGACTAGTAAGAATATGACTAAACAGTTTAAGGAGGATGTGGAAAGAGGCCTCAGCAGTAATCCAAAATTTCTTTCTTCGCGGTATTTTTATGATAAAATAGGAGATGCTTTGTTCGTTGAAATCATGAAGATGCCAGAATATTATCTTACTAATTCGGAATTAGAGATATTTAAAAATCAAAAAAAAGGTATTACGGATGCCTTAAAACTTAGCAGGGACACCTATTTTGAACTGATAGAATTGGGTCCGGGCGATGGACTTAAAACTAAGGAATTGCTCCACTATCTGGTGAAAGAGAATTTTCAATTTGATTATTTTCCTGTAGATATTTCACAACATGCCCTGGCTAATTTAAAGGCAACGCTCGAGTTTGAATTACCCGAAATATCCGTGCATCCCATGCAAGGAGATTACTTCTCTTTTTTAGAAACTATTCAGCACTCTAGCCACCCAAAAGTGGTTTTGTTTTTGGGGTCTAATCTTGGAAATCTGCTAGATCATGAGGCGCATCATTTCCTTAATAAATTGGGGGCAAGTTTACATACTAATGACAAGATTTTTTTAGGTCTGGATTTACTAAAATCAACAGAAATTGTCTTGCCCGCTTACAATGATCCTAAGGGGATTACGGCTGCTTTTAACTTAAATTTACTCACAAGAATAAACAAAGAATTGGGGGGAAATTTCAAGAAAGAGTTTTTTGAACACGTTCCTGAATACGACCATCAAGAGGGAATTGCAAAGAGCTATCTAAGAAGCGTAAAGGCTCAAACGGTTACCATCGATAGCCTGCAAAAATCCTATGAATTTGAGGAAGGGGAGCGCATACATACAGAAATTTCCAGGAAGTATAACAATCATATTTTGGAGAAAATACTAATGGAGACTAACTTCGAAATAACTACCAGACTAACCGATTCCAAAACATATTTTGCAGACTATATTCTAAATAAAAAATAACTCATTTTAGGGACATAGCTCAAGAAAAGCCATAATTATTATGGCGTTTGTATTTAGAATTCTTTTTTTATAATGGTGAATTGAGTAGCTTAGAAGACTCACTTAGTGTACAGCAAATGCGAGGGGATATATAGTGGAGGAAGCTATGAACGTGTTGCAAATGAGGAATAATTATGATACTTTGATTCAATTTATAAATCCAATTATACATGACCGATATCCAAATTGCACAGAGTGTTACGGAAAAACACATACGTGATATTGCTTCTATTCTGAATATTAAGGAAGACCAGTTAGAATACTACGGGTCTAACAAGGCAAAATTGCCCCTTAAATTAATAGATGAGGCTGCGGTAGCCCAAAGTAATTTAATTCTCGTTACCGCAATAACACCTACCCCCGCCGGTGAGGGGAAAACTACCACATCTATTGGGTTGGGTGATGCCCTAAATCTTAAGAATAAAAAGACAGTAGTTGTGCTTCGGGAACCCAGTTTGGGTCCGGTATTTGGTATTAAAGGGGGAGCAGCTGGTGGAGGCTTTAGCCAGGTGATTCCTATGGTAGATATCAATCTTCATTTTACAGGAGATTTTCATGCGATAGAAAAAGCCAATAATCTATTAGCTGCCCTGATAGACAATAATATTCAAAGTAAGACGAGAAATCTGGGGATAGATCCGCGTACCGTTAGCTGGAAACGCTGTATGGACATGAACGATAGGGGATTACGAAATATTATAGCGGCGCTTGGAGGTAAAGCGGGGGGGATCCCTCGTGAAACAGGCTTCAATATTACGGCGGCATCTGAGATCATGGCCATTTTATGTTTAAGTAAAAACCTGGAAGATCTAAAAGAGAAATGTGGTAATATTTATATAGGAGATACCTGGGATGGTACATCGGTCTATGCCAAAGATCTTCACGCCGAAGGCGCCATGGCCGTTCTCTTAAAAGATGCTATTAAACCTAACCTGGTACAAACCCTGGAAGGGAATCCGGCAATAATCCACGGGGGTCCTTTTGCCAATATAGCACAAGGCACCAATTCTGTTTTAGCAACAAAAATGGGAATGAGTTTAGGGGAATATGTGGTAACAGAAGCCGGATTTGGGGCCGATTTAGGAGCTGAAAAATTTATGAATATTAAATGTCGGGAAGCTGGGTTGTCTCCAAAAGCTGTTGTATTGGTAGCAACCATCCGGGCCTTAAAATATCATGGAGGGAAACCTCTGGATGAACTCACCAATGAGGACACGGCTGCTCTTGCAGCTGGCATGCCCAATCTGGAACGCCACATTCAAAGCCTGAAGAGTTTTGGTATTCCCGTAGTAGTATCTGTTAACTCCTTTAGTAGTGACACAGAAACAGAAAAGCAACTCCTGATAGATCATTGCAAAAAGTTAAATGTGCCTGTAGCGCTAAGCTATGGCTGGGCAGACGGAGGGAAAGGATGTTCTGATTTGGCGGATAAGGTACTTGAAGCAGCTGCAAGTTGTGCTTCAACCTTCGCACCTACCTATGATTTAAATGATAGTGTCCGGTCTAAAATGGAAAAGATTTGCAGTACAATTTACGGGGCTGAGAACGTGATCCTTAGCAACAAAGCGAATAACCAGTTGAAACGTTTTGAGCGCATGGGTTATGGTAATTTCCCTGTCTGTATGGCAAAAACTCAAAAAAGCTTGAGCGATGACGAGAAAAAACTGGGGAGACCAAAGAATTTTGTGATTACGATCCGGGAGTTTGAGATTGCTACCGGTGCAGGATTCATAATCCCCATAGCCGGCAATATTTTACGTATGCCTGGTTTACCAGCTACCCCATCTTCGGAAAAAATAAATATTGATGAAAACGGTTCTATAACAGGGTTATTCTAATTTTAAAAATACGTCTATAAAATATATCGGTCTTACCGATCTTTTGTATTAAGTTCAAATGGCATTTTCGCCATAACTTTAGAAGAAGTTGTCAAAGGATAATAGACCAATTATAAAAAATGAGACAAATATGGTTAATAAAGATATCCTGGTTCTCATAGTGATATGTAGCATGATATCTACGTATTTGTTTGGACAGACCGATACTGTGCAATTAATA
This sequence comes from uncultured Muriicola sp., assembly GCA_965365635.1. Classification (GTDB taxonomy): domain Bacteria; phylum Bacteroidota; class Bacteroidia; order Flavobacteriales; family Flavobacteriaceae; genus Muriicola. The sequence goes on along the minus strand of CBDUCK010000002.1, from coordinate 873 downwards.
AAACCAACAGGTCCTTTCCCAGTTGGTACCATCACTTATGAGTGGACCGATGTTTCTCGGGAAATATTGTATAACTCTCATAAAGGAGATAAAAGAACTATAATTGTTCAGATGTGGTATCCGGCCCAATCAGCAAATTCAGCAATACCTGCTCCATATTCTTCCCTTTCCAGGGAATATACTCAAGTGTTTGGCAATAGTTATTTACGCCCTTCTTTTACTAATAAAATTGATAAATCCCCTCTTATTCTTATTTCCCCTGGGAGAGGAACAGAAAGATATCTGTATACGTCATTAATTGAGGATTTAGCGAGTCATGGTTTTGTTGTAGCCTCAGTAGATATGCCTATGATAGGGTACACTATTTATGGTGATGGACTTATTGTACCACCTTCAAATGAGTTTAAAACTCCAAGCGGAATGATGGCAGGTCCTTACGAAAAAGTGGATGCTTTTTATGAAAAACCTACGCAAATTGGAACAAATGACTTAAAATTTGCTTACCAACAAATAAGTAAATTAAATACTGCGGATCCTAATAATCGATTTATTAACAAAATAAATTTAGTAAAGGTGGGGATTTTTGGTCATTCGCTGGGTGGTAGAATTGCTGGAAGATTTGCGGCAGATAACTTATTTGTGAAGGCTTATATTTCTATGGAAGGAATACCGCCAAGGGATGTTCGGTACGAAGGTAAAATTAGTTTTCCTTCGGCACTATTATGTAGCAGTGGAACTTGGCCCTATGCCGTGGAAAACTATAATAGTTTTATCGACAATCGAAAAAGTAAAGTGTATATGATCGTTATGGATGAATTTGGACATAATTCGGTAACAGATAACCCAATGATATACCCATCAAATTTCAATTAT
>CBDUCK010000001.1:0-31518 GCA_965365635.1 uncultured Muriicola sp. | reverse complement strand
ACATCGGTGAACGTACACAACCCCCAAAACACCTCACCGAAAAAAGATGTTTTTAATCGGGTTTAAAGGAATTAATCTTAAGTAATAAATTGGGATCGGGACAATTGTTTTTATAGAAGGTCAGGTCCTTTTGAGCTGCGACCCCCGGATAATCCCCCTCATGATTCCCCAGATCCTGTATAATCTGAAAGTGCAGATGGGGTGCATAGTTTACATTAATGTCTGGTGTGCCAAGGGTAGCCAACTGTTCTCCTGCTTTAAATACCATGCCCTTATAAAGCCCATCGAGAGACTCCAAAGATAAATGACCGTATAACGTATAGAAGACCCTTTCTCCCTGAGCATGCTCCAGAATAATTGTAGGGCCGTAATCTCCCGGCGTGCTATTGTTACGAAAACTGTGTACTCTTCCCTGGATGGGAACAAGTACTGCAGTGCCTGCCGGACACCAGAAATCGATTCCCAAATGAATATTCCGAAGTTCTTCCTGGCTGTCTGTAAAAGCGCCTTTGTCATTATACAGATTTCGTACTTCTAAATACCCTCCATAAGCAACCACTGCCTTTGACCGTTGTAAAACAGTATCTATATACCGCTGACATACATCAGGATTGGTAATAGCTAGTTCTTCTATCTCTGAATTACCCACGGAAAGATCTAAAGAAGTATAGGCATGAAGGGGTAGTTGAGGATCTAATACTACAATTGGATCCGAAGTAAGGCTCTTGAGGTAAGATATGAATGTTTTCAATGTTGTGTGATATAAACAAAATAAAGATAACTGTTCGTGGTTGAAGGAACAAACCCTGAATTAACAAGGTTTTAACCCTGTTTTTGGAAAGTATTTTTAACTTTTGACATCTAAAGAAAAAAAAATGAAATTGCTACAAACATTGCTTTTATCCACACTGGCCCTGGCATCGGTAAGTTGTCAGTCCAAAACCACAACTCCTAAGCCTGCAGTGAAAGAACTCGTGGAGGTTAAGAAGTTCTCTTCGGAAGAACTGCAGGAATATGAAACTGCGTATTTTGCCAGTGGGTGTTTTTGGTGTGTCGAAGCTATTTATGAAAGTGTACGAGGCGTTAAAGAGGCTGTTTCGGGTTACGCAGGGGGCAACGAAGAAAATCCTACTTATGAACAAGTCAGTTATGGCCGTACCACACATGCGGAAGCAGTTGAAGTGTATTATGATCCCAAGGAGGTGTCATTTATAGAATTGGTGCAGGTATTTTTTGGATCGCATGATCCCACTACCCTCAATCGACAAGGCCCGGACAGAGGAACACAATACCGTTCTATAGCGTTTTACAAGAATGAGGAAGAAAAAAATATTATTGAGGCCTATAAGACTGCCTTAGAAGAAAGTAAGGTCTATGATAGACCAATTGTAACCGAAATAGTGCCGTATACTACCTTTTGGAAGGCTGAAGAGTATCACCAGGAATGATTCATACATCACCAATGTTTCTATTCCCAGATTAAATAGGTTTAAGAAGAACTTCCCGGACTATCTTAAAAAAAACCTTCATTAGAGAGCTATTAAAAACAAGACAGAAGAGCGACTTTTATTGGTCGCTTTTTTTATTTCTACAAATCTGAAACTTGCTCTATGGTAATATCATAGCCCATTATTTGTCAGTACTTTCTTTCATATAAACTAATATTCAGCGGAAATTGTATCTTTAAGGCTTCCATAGAACCCCAAAATCTGTGACTTATGAAATTTTATATTATGCTACTAGTGGTTATAGGCCTTACAGGCTGCAGTACCACAACACGAAAAGAGGATCACCAACTTTTAACGGTAAAAAAAACGGCAACACCTCCAACACTCGACGGCGTTGCGATGGATAACTGCTGGAATTTGGCATCCTGGCAACCGTTAGATCAGAATTGGCTGGGGGAAGCATATTCCTTCGAAGATTTTAATGGTCGGTATAAGCTTAGCTGGGATGAAAATTATTTGTATTTATTGGTAGAAATTACAGATGACGTGTTATACGACAACTATAAAGATCCGCTAAAATTATGGTGGGACGATGATTGTGTTGAGGTATTTGTCGATGAAGATAATTCCGGAGGATTGCACCAATTTAATCACAATGCTTTTGCCTACCACATTGCGCTAGACGGGAACGTGGTAGATCTTGCCCCGGATCGCGAACCCCGGTTATATAACGAACATATTAAATCTGCAAGAGTCACCAATGGAAATTTAACTACCTGGGAATTGGCAATTGCCCTACATAAGGACTCTTATAAAGATGGCGAAGAGAACAAGCCTGCCACCCTGAAATCTGGTAAAAAAGTGGGCTTTGCCTTAGCCTATTGTGATAATGATGCCAGTAAAGAACGAGAGAATTTTATTGGATCGGTCTTTGTTCCTGGGGAGGATAAAAATCAGGGATGGATTAATGCCGATATCTTTGGGACGTTGGTTTTGGAAGAATAAAGCTTACTTCAGAACAATACTGCTGTAGCCTGAATGTAGTTTAATAGACTTTTTAGCATTTTCATCCTGATAAAACCCGGTATACACTAGTTGCTGGTTATTTTTCTTTCTGCTTAGGTTTAGGTTATCTGGATAAGTAAATTCCGAAAAGGTACTATTCACGTAAATAGAAAACGGGGTTTTTGGAAGTACGCAAGACAATTCCCCATTTTTCATACTAATATCCACGTCTGAAAAGTTAGTATCGATCGCTTTAATATGTAAACTTCCCAAACTATTCTTGCCTAACATACTTTTTAAGAGTTTATCTACAATAACATGTGACGAAGTGGTATTTAAGTTAATCTCATTTACCGTATTTAGCACCACTTCTTCCGAAAAACTTGTATTGAGATTTCCATAATTCCATAATTGAACACTTACGGGTGAATAGGAGGCCGTAATATTGGTTTGGTCCCCATCTATCGTAGCGGCAAGCAACCTTGTGTGAGACAAGGTTGCATTCATATTAAGGGTATTTTTAGCCAGCTTTACTTCCCCGTGCCGAACATTCATTTTAAGCTTGGTAGATTTTGGCATTTTTACTTTGATGATCTTCTTTACCTTATACTTTTTTGAATCTCCATCAGCAGATTTGTAAAAAATAGTTGGGCCATCTCCATTATTAGATTCACTTATGATGACCTTACGTCGGATATCGCGGGCCATTTCATGGGCTTTCTCACGTATTGCTGCGGCCTGTTCCATGGCCTCTTTTCGTTGCTCCTTCATTTCTTCTCGTTGCTGCATCATTTCTTCGCGATTTTCCTCACGTTCCTTTCTTTGTACTTCCATACGCTGACGTTGCTCTTCTGCCTTTACCTTAAACTTTTCACCCCATTCTTCCATCCGTTTTTGATATTTTTTATCAAAGCCTTTGTTGAATTCCTTTTTCCACTTTTTTAAATAGTCTTCTCCATTTTTTTCGAAGGCCTCGTAGTCAAAATCGATGTTGGGAATAGGTGGCATAGGTGGCATAGGTGGCATTTCGGCCATATCCGGTAAATTTGGAATAGCAATATCATGGAACAATGGTGCAATATTCGCTATCTCTGAGATCTCTAAAATTGAATTGTCAAAGGCCATATTTCCCCACAAGTCCCTACTGGCAGTACGTATCTCAATTGTTTGGCTATTCCCAAGTATTTCAATCCCGGCGTTTTCAAAGTATTTTTTGGCTTCTTCCGGGGTGGCTCCTTCCAACTCAATAGTCGCTTCTATATCTACCTGATTCTTATCCCAAGTTTCAAACTGAATATCTACATAACTGGTATTGATATCCAATACGGCATCCTCGCCCACTTTAAAGCTTTCATTCTAGGTTTTTGTTTGTTTTTGCGCATTCGCCTCTACAGCAAGCATGCACAAACCTAGCAACACACCTTTATACGCTAGTTGTTGTATCTGTTTCAGTTTTTGATGATTTTAATTGATTTAATTTCTCCTTTAATTTAAGTAATAACTGCAGTCGTAATTGCAGGTTCTGTATGAGGGCATTGATAGTTTGATCATTGGGCCCTATGGTATTTAATTCTATATTTAATACTTTATATTCTTTATTTAACTCGCCGAGCCGATCCATGAAATCATCCACTATAATTTTGTTGTCATTTGATAATTCCAGATTGGAAAGCTCCATATTTATGGTTGCCACATAGTACTCCTCCACACGTTTCAGATCGGGTGAGAGATCTCCAAGTGATATCCCCTGAGGTACGGTTGTATCAGGGCCGTTCTTAACCACAGTTGTAGTAGGAATTTCATCGTCGGTATTCCCCTGGTACACAAAAAATCCAATACTAACGAGCACCACAATAGAGGCAGCAATTTTCATAAAGAAAAAAGTGGATCTTCGTTTTTGAGGGGGAAATGCCTCCTCTAAACGCTCCAGCAGTCGTTCTTCATGTCCCGTTTTTAGCGAATGTCTTTTGCTTCGCTCTTCTTTAGATAAGTCTCTAAGATCCTGTCCCATCTTGATTTCTTTTTAATAGTTCTCTTAAATACCCCTTGCCCCGCAATAACCTTGTTCTGCTGGCTGTGGCCGTTAGTCCAAGAATGTGAGCAATTTCTTCATGATCATATCCTTCCAGGAGATATAATTGCAACACATATTTATAAGCGTCCGGCAACTGCGCCATGGCTTCTTTTACTTCCTCCATCGAGATTTCCGGTTCAATGGTCCAATCCTGATCTTCCACAATCTGAAGTGTATTTTCCTGAATTTCCAGATGACGTTCCTTTTTCACTTTTAAAAAGTCGATACACTTATTAATTACTATTCGCTTCAACCAGGCGCCAAATGTTACTTCACCACTGAACTGATGAATTTTTTGAAAGGCCTTTACAAAAGCTTCCTGTAATACATCTTCTGCATCGTCCCTATTATTCAAAAAGCGCATTGCAACACAGTACATACCTTCACAGTACTGCCTGTATAATTTTAGCTGTGCCTTTCGATCTTGAGCTTTACAGCGCTCTATAAGATCTATTTGAAACATGTGGCTCGTTTCCAAACTTGGTTTTTGTTGTTGTTATCTTAAAGACGATTAAAAAAAGAAGGTGTTGCAAAAAAAGTTACTTTTAAGAAATTTTTATCCTATCTGCGTGCAACAAGTTACTATAAAAAATGAGTACCTCAGCTTAACCACCATTCCCTACGGAGCAATTATTCAAGAGTTGTTAGTGAAAGACCAATACGGAAAGAAGACCAATATGGTGGCTGGTTTTTCCAATGCTCTAGACTACCTTACAGATCCCAATTCTCTGGGGGCCTGCGTTGGAAGATTTGCAGGCAGAATCTCAGGTGGAAGCTTCTTTATAGACGGAACCGAGTATCCTATTTATCACGAAGACAAAGTGCATTTGCACGGGGGAAAAGAAGGATTCGGTAGAAAACACTGGACACTTTTAGAAGTTAATGAGGGCTCCCAACCTTTTGTGAGATACGGTTACCACAGTCCACACTTAGAAGAAGGGTATCCCGGGAATTTAGAAGTTACTGTTACCTATCAACTTATTGGGAATGCACTTAACATAAAACACGAGGCCACCACAGATGCACCTACTATAATAAATCTAACAAACCATTCGTATTTCCGGTTAGATAATGAACCGGGAATTGGTCATTATATCCTTCAGGTCATAGCAGAACATATCTTGCAGACAGACAAAAAGCTACTTCCCACGGGGATGTTTACTCCTGTTATAAACACCGAAAACGACTTTATAGAAGAAAAAGCCATTGGGGAAACACAGTTAGATACGCCATTTGTGGTTACACCTAACAAACCAGACGTGGTGGCAGTACATTCCAACATATCAGGAATTCGACTTAGGGTTACCACAAATCAACCAGCCATTGTTATTTTTACCCCGGAAGAATTTCCGGCTATCTGCTTTGAAACACAAAATTACCCAGATGCTCCCACCTATACTTCCTTTCCTTCTAGTATCCTAAGACCAGGAGAAACCTATCTAAACGAATCCCTTTTTGCATTTGATTTAGTACCTTAGAGTCTCATAAATCTAAACCGTCATCCTCATGAAAATATTGAAATGGATCTTAGGCATTTTAATCGTACTTGCATTGTTATTTTATTTTGTTGGTATGCCGTATTTAAAGGAGCAAACTAAAAAAAATAGCCCTGAAAAAACAGCGACTTATACCCAAAATGATTTATCGCTTTCCGTAACGTATAGCAGTCCATTTAAAAAAGGAAGGGTGATTTTTGGGGAACTGGTTCCTTATAATAAAGTTTGGAGAACAGGTGCCAACGAAGCAACAGTTTTTGTTACCGGCACCGACATTAAGATAATGGGTAAGGCGTTACCTGCCGGAAGCTACTCTTTATGGACCATACCGCGTGAAGACAACTGGTCTGTAATCTTGAATAAAGAAATTCCGGATTGGGGAGCTACCTTAGCCAGTGGAGGCTCAGAAGCCACTAGGAATGCCGCGGAAGATGTTCTGGAAGTACAAGTGCCTTCTTTGGTACTGCCGCAATCCGTGGAGAGTTTTACGATTACTTTTGATGTTGACGATCAATTGTATTTAAGCTTGTTTTGGGACACTACCAAAGTAAAAGTTCCTATTAACAAATAATAGTTGGCGCAAATGATTGGGAGAAACCTATCCAAACGAATCCCTTTTTATTTTTGATTTAGTACATTAGGGTATCATAAATCAAAACGATCGTAGTAATGAAAAAATGGATATGGATCTCTATTGTTTTAATTGCACTCGCATTGCTATTTTATTTTGTCGGCATACCCCTGTTAAAAAAAATGCCTATAGTTCAAAAAATATTAAGGAAGAGCCCTGAGAAAACTGCAATTTATAGTCAAAATGAGCTGTCCTTATCAGTTACCTACAGCAGTCCATCAAAAAGAGGTCGGGTGATTTTTGGAGAACTGGTTCCCTATGATAAAGTCTGGAGAACGGGCGCCAACAAACCAACTGTTTTTACTACAGCCACAGATATTACAGTAATGGGGAATGTGCTTCCTGCCGGAAACTATTCTTTATGGACAATTCCACGCGAAGACAATTGGTCTGTAATATTGAATAAGGAAATCCCGGATTGGGGAACTACCAGAGCCAGTGGAAGTACAGTTTCATTGAGGAATGCTGAGGAAGATATTCTGGAAGTACAAGTGCCTTCTTTGGTACTGCCGCAATCCGTGGAGAGATTTACAATCGCTTTCGAAAATGAAGGTCAATTGTATTTAAGCTTGTATTGGGACACTACCAAAGTAAAAGTTCCTATTAACAAATAATAGTTGGGCACAAAAAAAAATATAGGATCCAGTAGCATTTCAAAAGTTCTGAGCCAGAGGAAGCAGACACCGTCTGTTTCGGAACTTGTAACGGGTATACGGAAAGGAGACCAATCCCTTCTAGCCCGCGCCATTACATTGGTAGAAAGTACTCAGGAAGAACATCAACAGAAAGCTTACGAAATTATTGAGTTGTGTTTATCTAATTCGGGGAAAACCCTGCGAGTAGGTATTACTGGCGTACCGGGGGTAGGTAAAAGCACTTTTATTGAAGCCTTGGGCACTATGCTGACTGGCATGGGAAAAAAAGTAGCAGTTCTTACCGTAGATCCCAGTAGTAGCATTAGTAAAGGCAGTATTTTGGGAGATAAAACCCGAATGCAGGAACTGGTGAAAGATCCAAATGCATTTATTAGGCCCTCCCCTTCCGGAGAGTCCTTAGGTGGTGTCGCCAGAAAAACCAGAGAAAGTATTATTCTCTGTGAAGCGGCAGGGTATGACGTTATTCTGGTAGAGACTGTAGGAGTTGGGCAAAGTGAAATAGCTGTCCATAGTATGGTCGATTTTTTCCTTCTTCTTAAAATTAGTGGTGCCGGAGATGAGTTGCAGGGTATCAAGAGGGGGATAATGGAAATGGCAGATGCCATTGTCATCAATAAAGCCGAAGGCGATAACCTGAGAAGAGCACAAAGGGCCAGGTCAGAATTTGAACGTGCCCTTCATTTATACCCCCCAAAAAATACTACCTGGATTCCTAAGGTGGTCACTTGCTCTTCGATTGAGAAAACAGGGATTTCGGAAATTTGGAAAATGATTGAAGCATATGAGGTTCTTACTAAAGAAAATAACTTTTTTACTTCTAAGCGTCAGGAACAGAACAAATACTGGTTCTATCAAACAGTAGAAGATCTTTTAAAACAACAATTCTACCAGCAAGCTACTATTGTGAAAGAATTGAATCCTCTCATAAAAAAGGTAGAAGAAAATACAATTTCTCCTTTCAGGGCGGCCGAAAGGCTATTGTATCTTTATAGGAAGGGTCTTAAATAAAAAAACTAAATTTGCCATTCACTAAACTGCTTTCATGACACCGAATACCCAGGCGCTTCTTTCTATTGTAGTACCACTTTATAACGAAGAAGAAAATGTAGCACTCTTAACCCAGAAGATACATGAAAGTTTACCCGGGTATATCTATCAAATTGTTTATGTGGATGATTTTTCAAATGATCGGACACGTTCCGTTATTAAGGAAATGCAAGATCCCAAAGTACACCTGATAGCTTTAAAAAAGAACTACGGTCAAAGTCTGGCTCTGGCAGCAGGCATTGATTATGCTGAAGGAGATTATATTATTACCATGGATGGGGATCTACAGAACGACCCCAGTGATATTCCAAATATGCTGGAGTATGCTTTAGGTGGAGAGTACGATGTGGTGACGGGGATTCGTCAAAAACGAAAGGACTCCTTAGTTAAAAAAATTCCTTCAAAAATTGCCAACTTCCTTGTACGACGAGTCACAAAACTCGACATTAAGGATAACGGATGTGCCCTAAAAGTTTTCACAAAAGATATTGCTAAAGATCTAAACCTATATGGGGAGATGCACCGGTTTATTACGTTGCTCGCCTTCCTGGAAGGGGCTCAAATTAAACAGGTAGCAGTTAAGCACCATGCAAGGCACGCCGGAGTTTCAAAATATGGCCTGGAAAGAGTATTCAAGGTAGTTGCGGATATGATGTTGCTCTTGTTTATTCGTAAGTATTTCCAGCGTCCCATTCATTTATTTGGAATTTTGGGAGTCCTGCTAATTATGCTTGGGGTATTCATCAATATCTACCTTTTGATTATTAAACTAGGCATGGGTGAAGATATTGGAAACCGACCTCTGCTAATTTTTGGGATGATGTTTATTTTAGGAGGAATACAATTATTTACGATTGGTATTGTAATGGAACTCCTTATCCGTACCTACTACGAATCGCAAAACAAACGACCTTACCGAATAAAAAATGTAACCATCGGTGGAAAACCTGCGTAAAAAGGGCATTACCCTACTGAAAATAGTCATAAGTGCCGCCCTGCTCTATTTTATTTTTTCTAAGATTCAATTCAGGGAAGTACTTACTATTCTACAGAGATCGAATCCATTGTATGTTTTAGGTGCGCTCCTTTTCTTTATGATTTCAAAAGTGATAGCTGCATATCGCCTTAACTTATATTTTCATCAAATCCAAGTATTACTTGCTGCCAGAAGCAATCTCAGACTCTACCTATTGGGTATGTTTTATAACCTCTTTTTACCTGGTGGTATTGGTGGCGATGCCTATAAAGGATATTACATCAAAAAAGCATTCGAGGTTCCCACAAAAAAGGTAGTTACGGTGCTTTTGTTAGACCGTTTAAGTGGCCTTTTGTTGCTCTTTGTTTATGCCTGTTTGCTAGGTATAACACTTCAGGCACAAGAATTACTATCACTTCGGTGGCTACTTATTTTAGGAATGGCGGTAACCATTTTAATATTCTGGGCGTTGCAAAAAAAGTTTTTTTTATACGTCATACCTGTATTTTGGAAGTCATTCTTATATTCAGCAGGTGTACAACTTGCCCAATTGGTATGCGTTATTTTTATATTATTTGCCTTAAAAATTGATGTGTCTACCGTTGAATACCTCTTTATATTTCTTATTTCCTCTATTGTTTCTGTTCTTCCCCTTACCATAGGGGGTATTGGAAGCAGGGAGGTGGTATTTCTTTATGGGGCGTTATGGTTGGGTTTGGAAGAAAACATGTCTGTGAGTATTAGTATGCTCTTTTTCCTGATAACGGCATTTGTATCCCTTTTAGGCATCTTGTATCATTTTAAAAAACCTGCGTTAATAACTACCTCTTAACCTTAAAACTTACTGTTTGTGTAGTAGATACATTTTATTTACCACAGAGTGCCGTGTTACCGGATTCAAAAACTTTGCCTGTAAGCGGGTTATTCGGAACTGATCTACGCTATATTGCTCATCCCAAAAGATCCTTGCTTCCTTCAACTCTTTTAATTCTTCCTCAGAGGCATAAATCCAGATATTATTTAGTGTATGTATCGCCTCTTTGCCAATTATACGAACGGGCTCTTTATTGTAGAAGTCGAGCGCCCAGGTATACCTTTCTGAGATCTTATATATTTTATCCACAGGTATCCTGTGTTCTTGTACTACTTGTGCCATAGAAGATCCACCCTGGTACTCTAATAATTTGGGGTAAAAATGAAGATTAAGGACCAAGTTTAATAATACAGATGCAAAAACCGATATAGTAATTAGGCGAATAAATGGCGTCTCCTTTTTAACTATAAAGTAAATGATGACCAAAAACGCTACAAATAAGGGAATATATGTAACCCATGACTCGGCAGAAAAAACAAAAAAGTACAATAACACCGTCACAATAAACACCAAACTCAAAATAAAATATTGTACTCCTAAAACCCTAAGAAGTATCTTATTTGTGGAATGCCGATAAATGGAATACAAGTAAGAAGCGGATAAGATAGAAAAAAGAGGAATAACGATATTTAAATAATGCGGGAGTTTAAACTGAGCAAAACTAATAAGAATAAAAATTAAGGTAATACCTCCCACTGTAAGAAACTCATACTTGGGATTCTTTCTAAAATTCAATTTTACGAACGTTTTAATCCGGGTCCAGAAGGCAGCAAGGGCGATAAGGGTCCAGGGTAAAAACACCCACAGAAACGTATGAAAAAAGAAAAAATAATCACTACTATTCTTACCAATACCCTTCCCGCTAAGGCGCTCAAAACTCTGTTCCCAAAAAATAAATAATAACCCACTTCTATTAGATTTTCCCCTTATAACTTTCTCCGGATGCAAATCAAATTGCAGGTAATAGGCATATAACATAGGGGCAATGGTAATTGCAAAAACAGCCAATGCTAGTAGTACTTTCCAGTTGAGTAATACCCTCCACTTCCTGGTATAGGCCAGGTGACATAATAGGGGAAGACCTATTACCAGAATAGCAATTTGTCCTTTGGTAGAAAATGCGATTCCCGCTCCAATAGCACCGAGAGCAATAGTATGCCAGGTTCCCTTTTCTATATACGCCACTAATTGCCAAATAGCAAAAATCGTAAACCCGGTGAGTACGGCATCGGTTCGAATATCAATATTGGATAACACGATCGTTTGTGCAGACATAAATATGAGCGCTGCTAACTTCCCAACTTCCTTATTATATATTAGCTTTCCCAATCCATAGGTACTATAAGCTCCTAACAACGAAGCCAAAATACCTGGAATACGATAGGCCCAATCGTGCAGGCCAAATATTTTAAATGAAATAGCGGCCAGCCAATAGTGCATATGGGGTTTATCTAAATATTCTTCCGGCCCCTTGAACAAGCTAAAAAAATCATTTTCCTGCACCATCCGCATGGCCATTACGGCGAATTGAGCCGAATCGTTTTCAAAAAGGGTTACAAACATCCCAATGACATATACCAAGATCAATAGAAGTATAAAACTCCAATAACGGGTTGTTGAGATCATAATTGAAATTTGTATTCCGCAAAGATAAATAACCTGGAAAATAACCAGGCCATAAGAATTCCTACGAATCCTCCTGTAAGAACATCTAGCGGAAAGTGTACCCCGATGTATATTCTGCTACCTGCTACCAATACTGCCCATAAAACAAGTACCCAGGGTAATAAAACATACCGGGCTCTAAACAAAAAAGCAAAGACAAAAGCTATGGCAAAAGAATTAGCCGCATGGGCGGAAAAGAAGCCAAATTTTCCCCACAAGATGATTTCACCAGACGTATCATTCCCTCAAGTTCGGTGTCATAACACGGACGCAATCTTTGAACCCCTATTTTGAAAAAATTAGACAGTTGGTCGGTTACGGTTATCAGCAGAGCTATAGTTACCAAAAGTACAAGTGTCTTTCGCAGACCATAATTCTTATAAGCAATTATCAATAATATAAAATACAAGGGTATAGAACTCCATTTGTTCGTTACGAACATCCAAAAACCATCCCAATTAGGAGTCCCTAGATTATTTAGAAATAAAAATAATTCTCTGTCGAGTTTCAGGAGTTCTTCGAGCATGCTAGTCGTCGTAACGGGAAACTTCCCTATCATAAAATGAAGTAGCAGCCTCTACCAGGTCTCGTGCTTCGGAAGCAAGGTCTTTTTCATCTTCCGGAGAAAATTCTTCGAGCCACTGCACCTCATCATTTTCCAAATTGATAATAAACCTTGGATATTCGGTATGAATGACAAAAATTGCAGAAGGATGATCTGTATTATCCCCCAGTAAAAATTTTGGTACTTCCATAGTGTAATTAATTTATAGTATGCACACCCGTATTAAGATTAAAAAACCCTTAATTCACAGCTAATTTTTTTGTTAAATAATTAAACCTAATATACAACATAATTGCCGATGCGGTTAGCCCGGCTAAAAGGCCAATCCAAATCCCTATACTTCCCAAAGATGTATGTAACCCAAGGTAATAACTTATTGGAAACCCTATTAACCAATAGGCAATAAAGGTCATAAATGTTGGTATTTTTACATCTTGCAGTCCTCTTAAGGCCCCAAGAATTACCACTTGTAATCCGTCGGATATTTGAAAGAAGGCTGCAACCAATAGCAGTTGAGCAGCAAGTGCTATAACTTCCATATTATCTGCCTGATTGCTCAAGTCATTTACATCCAGATAAATGGTTGGAAACCAATGCCTGCATAACAGAAACAAGACCGCAAATCCGATTTCCAAAAGTAGGGTGAGAAAAAAGATAGATTGGGCAATACGTCGTAATTCAGTAAAGTTAGAAAGTCCTTTTTGATTCCCAACCCGTATCATAGCAGCCACACCAAGGCCCATCCCAAACATAAAGGTCATACTACTCAGGTTTAGGGCTATTTGGTTCGCTGCCTGAGGATTCTTACCAAGTACACCACTTAACCAAATGGCTGCAGTGAAAATGGCTACTTCAAAAAACATTTGTAAGGCCGAAGGAAAACCTAGGTTACTAATTTTATTTACTACCCTTCTTTCTATTTTCCGAAAATTAAACCCGGTAACATAGAAATGAAATTTTTTCTTTTTATTTAAAAGGTACCATAAAAACAATAGCATAACTACTCTTGAAACCAACGTACCTATTGCCGCCCCTATAATTCCCATTTTAGGGAAACCAAAGGTGCCAAAAATCAATAGATAATTAAGCACAATGTTAAGCGCGTTAGCTATAATCGTAGCATACATGGGGTATTTTGTTTGAGAAAGTCCTTCCGAAAACTGTTTAAATGCCTGAAACATTATCAACGGAACCAAAGAAAAAGCTACCAGATCCAGGTAAGGAATTGCAAGAGATACCACTTCCGGTGGCTGATCCATAAGGTACATAAGAGGCTTCCCCAGTAAGGTGATACCAAAAAGTGCAAACCCCAGGACTGTACATAAAACCAACCCATGCTTAAGCGCACTTTTGCCCTCAGCTTTGTTGCCCGCACTGTCTGCCTCGGCTACCAGCGGGGTTATTGCAGTCGAAAAACCAATCCCTAAAGACATGGCTATAAAAACGAAACTATTCCCCAGAGATACTGCCGCAAGTTCTGCAGTACCTAATTGTCCTACCATAATATTATCTGCCAGCCCAACAAATGTATGCCCTAACATTCCTAAAATTACAGGAACCGAAAGTCGAATATTATATCTGAATTCTTTGGTGTATTGTTGTAACAAGCGAATCTGTTTTATGGTTGGTCCACCTTCTTAATTAGTTAGCCTTACTTATAGTTGTTTGGCTTCATTCCAATGAACATCCATTTCTGCCAGGGTCATTTCTTTTAATGATTTTCCGGCTTCTTTTGCCTTTCCTTCTAGATATTGAAAGCGCTTTATGAGTTGTTTATTGGTGCGTTCCAAGGCATTCTCTGGAATGATGTTTAGAAAACGGGCATAATTTACCAGAGAAAAAAGCACATCTCCAAACTCCGCTTCAATACGATCCTCAGACCCATGAGTTATCTCTTCCTGCAATTCACCTAGTTCTTCTTGTAACTTCTCAAAAACCTGTTCTGGTCGTTCCCAATCAAATCCCACTCCTGATACTTTATCTTGTATTCTATTTGCCTTCACTAGAGAAGGTAAACCGGCAGGCACTCCCTCCAAAACACTTTTCTTCCCCTCCTTTAGTTTTAGATTCTCCCAGTTCTTTTTAACTTCCTCTTCGTCAGCCACAACTACATCTCCATAAATATGAGGATGTCTGTGAACTAGTTTATCGCAAATAGATGTAATTACATCTGCCATATCAAAATCATTGGTCTCTGACCCTATCTTGGCATAGAAAACAATGTGTAGAAGTAAATCACCCAATTCATTTTTAACCTCATGAAGGTCCGCATCTAAAATAGCATCGCCCAGTTCATAGGTCTCTTCTATAGTTAAATGACGGAGCGTTTGCATCGTTTGCTTTTTATCCCAGGGACATTGGGCACGTAATTCATCCATTATAGTTAGTAGACGATCAAATGCTTTCAATTGTGCTTCACGCGAATTCATAGAAATTAAATTTGCGTAAAAGTACAAAGATGAAAGTTTTGGGCGTGCCCATTTTTTGCAGTATTTTTAAGGGAACACCTAAGATCCTTTTTTAAACAACTCTTGCACCAAAAACTACCGCTATGAAACAGTTCTATTCGCTCCTGCTTTTTGCTCTAATTCTTATGTCTGCAGCCTGTTCTACCTCTGTAAAGTATGACATTCTAATAAAAAATGGAACCATACTGGATGGTTCCGGGAATGCTGGGTTTACAGGAAACATAGGCGTTAACGCCGACACTATTGCCGCAATGGGAGATCTAACCAATGCTAAAGGTAAAATCGAAATTGATGCCACCGGACTCACCATTGCCCCGGGGTTTATAAATATGCTGAGTTGGGCCAATGTATCGCTCATAGAAGATGGCAGGTCACAAGGAGACATCCGCCAGGGCGTAACCCTCGAAATTTTAGGGGAAGGACATTCTATGGGACCACTTAATGAAGCCATGAAGAAAGACATGAAAGATGGACAACAATCTATTACTTATGATATCCCATGGACTTCTCTTGGGGAATATCTTCAATTTTTGGAGGACAAAGGGGTGTCTACCAATGTTGCATCTTTTATTGGCAATGGCACCGTGCGGGAATATGTTATGGGCTATCAAAACAGGCCGCCTACTGAAGAAGAATTAGAAAAAATGCAAAGCCTGGTAAGGGAAGCCATGGTAGAAGGTGCGGTAGGTTTATCTACCTCCCTGATCTATGTGCCAAGTGGCCATGCACAAACGGAGGAGATCATTGAATTGGCCAAAATCGCTTCAGAGTACGACGGTATGTACATTTCCCATATTCGCGATGAAGAAGGAAAATTATTAGAAGCTGTTCAAGAACTCATTACTATTGCCAAAGAAGCAGATATCCGATCTGAAATTTACCATTTTAAGGCTTCGGGGAATGAAAATTGGCATTTGTTAGATAGCGCAATACAACTGGTTAATGAGGCCAGAAGTCAAGGTCTTCCGATCACTACAGATATGTATATGTACAATGCCAGTTCCACGGGTCTTAATGTGCTGCTTCCTTCATGGGCAAAAGAAGGCGGACATAATAGCACCATGGAATTAATAGCCCAGCCGGCACAGCGTAAAAAGATGATGGATGAAATAGATTTTCATGTTCCACCAGAGAATATCTTGTTAGTGGGGTTCCGAAATAAGGATATGAGAAAGTACATAGGGCAAACGTTGGCAGATATAGCACAGGAAAGAAATATTTCGGCAAAAGAAGCAGTTGTAGATCTAATTTATGAGGATGACAGTAGAATTCAAGTAGTCTATTTTTCTATGTCTAAGGAAAATATCAAAAAGAAAATAGCCCTGCCATACATGGCCATCTGCTCAGATGCGGGTTCTTATACCAATGAAGGGGTCTTTTTAGAACAGAGTACCCATCCCAGGGCCTACGGTTCGTTCGCAAGGTTACTTGGCCATTTTGTACGAGAGGAGAAAGTAATTCCACTAGAAGATGCTATCTATAAGTTAACCACCCTCCCGGCTACCAACCTAAAATTAAAAAAAAGAGGGGCCTTAAAAGTGGGGAATTATGCCGACATCGTGATGTTTAATGCTGATAGTATTCAGGCCAATTCCACGTTTGAAAAACCACATCAATATGCCACAGGAATGATGCATGTGCTGGTGAATGGTACACAGGTATTAAAAGATGGAGAACACACTGGTGCTACCCCGGGAAGATTTGTAAAAGGACCAGGTTTTGGATTGCAATAAAAAGACGCTATGTGCTATGATATTAAGGCAAGTTTAGAGGCACAACTCAAAAGAGCCAGGCAATATGGAGATGAAATTGCCATACAAGAGATTGAGCAAAAATTAGCTCCATTAACAGACCTTCCTATTCATCACGCAACCGGATTTCAGCATCCACGATTATTTATTTATACAGATAAGGCTCCCTATGAGCCTACTGTTGCCACCTGGGGCCTGGTTCCACATTGGGTAAAAGATCGTATTCAACAAAAAAAAATATGGAACAATACCCTGAACGCGCGGGGTGAAACAATTTTTGAAAAGCCGGCATTCAGAACTGCAGCTACCAATTACCGCTGCATTATCTATGTAGACGGATTTTACGAGCATCATCATTTTAAAGGAAAAACCTATCCTTATTTCATACACAAAAAAGATGGTAATCCTATTGTATTTGCCGGATTATGGAGCCAGTGGAATGATCCGGATACCGGGGAACAATTATGTACTTTTTCTATTGTTACCACCGAGGCCAATCCTATGATTGCAAAAATTCATAATAATCCGAAGCTTCAGGGACCAAGAATGCCTTTAATTCTTCCTGAAGGAATCGAAAACAAGTGGCTGATCCCAATTGAAGATGACGTGGACATCAAAGCAATACAAGAACTTATTCACTCCTATCCTGATGAGGAATTAGAGACCTATACAGTTAATAGACTCCGTGGAAAGGAATATAAAGGTAATATCCCCGAAATCTGTCAAAAGGTAGCGTACCCTGAGCTACAAGAGTAACGGTGCTCACCTAACGAACAAGGTCGAACATGCGGGTATATTTTATGATAAAGCTATTGTTAAATGGACTTCCATCTATAAAATTATGGTTATAGACTATAAAAAGTCCGGTATTGGCACGCTGTAACCAGCTAAAACGAAAATTAACCGCCCAAAGCTTATTTACCGTATTATTTTGAACCAGTCCCTGCAAATAAATGCTGGGAGTAAAGGCATATGACAACTGACTTCTAAAAATATTTGCTGAGAAGTTGCCCCCCGGCAGATCAAATTGGTTATTCTGATAGGTGAGATCCAAATTTAGATTATCTCCCTGGCGAAAGCGTATGGTACCACTATTCAAATAGCGTGATCCTCCAAAAGAGCCACCCATCACGGATCTAACATTAATAGATATTGGTTTACTGCGATTGGTAAATAACACCAATTGGCCCTCCGTATGGTTATAGGTGCCAGCAGGAATGGTAACTCCATCCGAAATATCAAAATCATCTACTACCCCTTCCGTGGTAATATTCATTCCCGTATGAACTTCCAAACCACTTTTAAATTCCCAGTGATTGTCTAAATGAAGGAAACCCGTTTCCTGAAATCCATCAAAATTCCAGTACCCGCGATACGAAATATGCGGACGTAGCTCCAGTATTTTAGAATTTTCATTTTTAGGACGTAGCCTATACAATACAAGGGCTTCAGGTTTTCTAAAAGCAGAACGCAACAAAAATCCTACTTCCGGATTAAACCCCTGTCCTACCTCCGTATAAGCGGCTCGCATCTCCCAATTATTCCAAAGGTAATCTGTCTGAAATTTAAATGCATGGGCATTGATTGTATCGTTTGGGTCGTAGGTACGGGCGTAAAACCCAGACATACGGGCCTTGTTGCCAAGTCCAAGTTTTCCGTCTATGGCAACGGTGCGGTTATAATCATTATCGGTCTCTAAACTTGAACGGTTGATAAGCACCGCCCCCAAAGCAGATCTACCTTTAAATTCATGGTTTACCCGGGCTACACTAAAATTATTTTTATCAATCCCGGCTTCATCCACATCTTCCGTGAACATAGATAAAAGACCTACATTAGTCCTGTTCAATTTACCTGAGAGTCTGGCTCCACCTATAATAGGCACTAAATTCCCTTCATTACCAATTCCTATTCTTCGACTAAAAAATAAATCAACTTCTCCAGGGCTACCTACGGTGAATAATCCGGCATTCTCCAGAAAGAAAGGTCGCTTTTCCGGAAAAAATAGATTAAAACGGTCTAAGTTCACTTGTTGATCGTCTACCTCAACTTGAGCAAAATCTGTATTGTAGGTAACATCCAGGGTTAAACTTGGTGTAATACTATATTTTATATCGCCCCCTACGTCCGGAGAAAAATCTAAAGAAGGATCTAGTTGTTCATAGTCTTTTTCTAATTTGCCCAAGACATAGGGAATAAACTTTAGGTTACCGGGACTTCTAAGATCCAGATTTGTAAGAGTTCCCGCAAGCGAAAGTCGATTCAATGAAAATCCCAGAGGTATTGGTGCCCAATAGACAATTTCATTACTCTTGCGAATATTTCTTCTAAAATTAATGCCCCAATCTTTTCCGGCCTGAAACCGCAATGTACGCAGTGGAATTGCAAATTCTGCACTCCAGCCAAACTCACCTACCTGGGTTTGAACTTCCCAGCTTGCATCCCAATTAAGGTTAAATCCTCCTATAGTACCCCCTTGTTGCCTATTGGCATTAAAATTCCCCTGACCTTCATTGTCTACCTGTGCATCGTATTCAACTCCCTGAGAGTTGGTTCCAAAGATGAACCCATTTTGGCCGTCTTTATAGGTATCGAGTATAAAAATAAAAGCATCCGTATTGTCCAGGTTCGCATCCCTGCGAGCATCTGACACAACCAAATCCTGAGGGCGTTTATCGTAACAAACCACTGAAAGATAAAAGGTGTCATCTGTGTAGGCAATCCTAATTGCCGTTTTCTCAGTAGCAGGATACCCATAGTTAGGTTGTGTCTGCACAAGGTCACCAAAAACCGAGACTGCCTTCCAAACCTCGTCCGAAAGCACTTCCCCATCTATTACAGGTGGTGAAACTAATTTAGTTGCCTTAACTGTTGGTTGGTCTTCTTGGTAGGTATACCCTTTATTTTGTCCAATACTTACACTTGCAGAAAAACAAAAGAGCGCAAGAAACCCACAGCGAATTTTTTTCAAATGGTATTGTATTAGGTTAGTTTTCCAAATGTAGGATATTTTTGAAAAAATCAAACTGTTATTAAAAAATAGGTAACGAGTCCCTTAGTCACCATATATGCGTACTAGTAAATAACCCGTAACAACTGTTGACCAATCATCAAAATAGAAGTATATTGTAACTTCATTTTTTTTCATGAAAAGAATCACATTTACACTCATTGGAATGGTATGCTTATCTATGGCAGCCCAGGATCCTTACCGATTTGTAGAGGAAGTGTACAGTATTGAAAAGCGATACGATTCTATTTGGGATAGCAGTACCGAAACGGTGGTATTTACTGGGAGTTCTAGTATACGTCTTTGGGAAGATTTAGAGGGTTTATTCCCAGACCATCAAATCATCAATACAGGATTTGGAGGTTCTCAAACATCCGATTTATTGGTTTATTTAGATAAGTTGATCTTAAAATATCAACCCAAAAAAGTATTTATTTATGAAGGAGATAATGACATATTCGACCTAAAAAGTCCAAATGAAGTTATTGTCACTACCAAAGAGATTATTCAAATAATAAAAGAAAACAACATACAATCTCAGATTGTATTGATCTCAGTGAAACCAAGCCTGGTGCGCTGGCATCTCAAAAAAAAATATAAAACACTTAATAGAAAACTAAAAAAACTTGCCAAAAAGGATGCTTCCGTGGATTTTGCTAATGTCTGGGATACCATGCTCGAAGGGCGGAAATTAAACAAATCACTATTTATTGAAGACGGACTTCATATGAATCCCAGCGGTTATGACCTTTGGTATGAAGTTATACGAGAATATTTAAAATAAGGAATACATGGACATAAAAAAAATAGTTGCTAAAGGGCTATTCTATAGCTCTTTAGGTTTGGTTGTAATCGCGTGTCAGAACAATAAAAGAGACATTGCAATGCCAGAAACAGATCTCCTGGAAGCACATTTGATTCCAAAACCAACCACCATGACTGCGACCCATAGTGGATTTGCTTTAGATAGATTCACAACCATAAAAGTTGCTCCGGAAGAAATAGAGTTTCTGGCCATAGGTAAATTTCTTTCAGATAAAATTCAGGATAAAACCGGATTATTAGTATCGCTAAATGAATCGGATCCAAAAAATATAGAATCAACCATTTATATTAACAAAAAACAAGAAGGTGATTGGGCCAATGACGAGGCCTACAAGCTGTATATCGTTAAAGACTCTGTGGTGCTTACGGCACCAACAGCCAGTGGTGCTTTCAGAGGCATACAAACCCTGCGCCAACTTATTCCGGAAATAAGCAATGATACCTTAGCTACTGAAAGCATATGGCCTATACCTACAGGCACCATTGCAGATGCTCCAAAATTTGAATACCGTGGGTCTATGTTAGATGTGGCGCGTCACTTTTTTAGTGTGGAGGATGTAAAAAAATATATAGACCTATTAGCCTATTATAAAATCAATGTTTTGCATCTGCATCTGACCGACGATCAGGGATGGAGAATTGAAATTAAATCATGGCCGAAGCTTACGGAAATTGGTGGAAGCACCGAAGTAGGTGGTGCCTCCGGAGGGTTTTTTACACAGGAAGACTATAAAGACATTGTGGCCTATGCCGCGGAACACTATATGACCATTGTTCCTGAAATTGATATGCCAGGTCATACCAATGCCGCCTCGGTTTCCTATCCTTTTCTAAATGGAAACGGTAAAACCCCACAATTATATGAGGGAACCAGAGTGGGATTTAGCACTTTCGACACACGCAAGGATACCGTCTACTCATTTATAGATGATGTAGTTCGTGAACTATCGGAAATTTCTCCCGGACCGTACTTTCATATTGGAGGTGATGAAAGTCATGTTACCAAAAAACCAGATTACAAATATTTTGTGAACAGGGTTGAAAAAATTGTTCAGAAATATGGCAAAAGAATGATAGGCTGGGATGAAGTTGCACAGGCCGAAATAGATAGCACTTCTATAGCCCAATTTTGGGACAATGAAACGAACGCGAAAACGG
The DNA here is from genome assembly GCA_965365635.1 of uncultured Muriicola sp. Taxonomy (GTDB): domain Bacteria; phylum Bacteroidota; class Bacteroidia; order Flavobacteriales; family Flavobacteriaceae; genus Muriicola. The sequence goes on along the minus strand of CBDUCK010000001.1, from coordinate 9,869 downwards.
CAATTAAAAAGGGCATGAAGGTAATCTTATCCCCGGCTAAAAAATCGTATTTAGACATGCAGTACGACACTCTCTCTAAACACGGATTGCATTGGGCAGCCTATATACCTGTGGATACAGCATACATCTGGTCTCCCGAACGCTATATAGAGAATATTCCTGAAGAACTTATTCTGGGGCTAGAAGCACCATTGTGGTCAGAAACCATCAGCAATATCGAAGAATTAGAATACCTTGCTTTCCCCAGGATGATTGGGTATTCTGAATTAAGCTGGAGTACAGAGGAAAATAGAGACTGGGAAAGTTTTAAAGTGCGGCTGGCCAATCAAACTCCTTATCTGGATAGGATGAATGTAAATTACTATCCCTCGCCCTTAATCGACTGGGTAACAACGAAACATAAATTTCAGGAAATAGTAAAGGACTAAGGTCCAAAACATATTTTACCAACTATTTTAAAAAACCTAATAAGTATGAAAACAACTCTTCTAATTGCTTCATGTTTAGCGTTTAGCATCTTGCACTCACAATCTAAAATCGATTCTATGCCCAAGGCTGAAGTGTCTACTACGATGCAGAGCCTTAATATAAATGGGAAAACCATGTACTTAACCGCACAGGCGGGCACTTTTGAGGTACGAGATGAAAACAATGACGCGTTGGCTCTCATGGGACACACCTATTATACGAAAGGGGACAAAAGAGATGTCAACTTAAGAAAAAGACCCATAGTATTTGCCTATAATGGAGGTCCGGGTTCTTCATCTTTTTGGTTACATATGGGAATCTTAGGCCCAAAAAGAATTGTAGTTAATGATCCTGTTCATACTCCGGCAGCACCCTATAAACTTGTCAACAACAATTACTCTATTTTGGATGTCGCCGATCTTGTAATGATCGACCCTGTTGGGACAGGTTTGAGTGTACCCCTGGGAAAATCTAAATTCAAAGACTTTTGGGGTGTAGACCAGGATATTAGGAGCCTTTCACTTTTTATCACTCAATTCTTAATAGCGCACGACCGAATGAATAGTCCAAAGTACCTGCTAGGTGAAAGCTATGGAACGTTTAGAAATGCCGGACTTATGAATCGCCTATTAAATGAGGGAATCGCGATGAACGGGGTTATAATGGTTTCTGCAGTCTTTGATCTGCGAACCCTGCTTTTCCCACCAAATGATGATCTTCCTTATATAGTGCATTTCCCTACCTATGCCGCTACTGCATGGTATCACGATATGGTGAATAACAAACCAGAGAACGTATATGATTTTCTTGAGGAAGTACGAGATTTCACAGAAAATGAATATAGCCCTGCCCTTTTTCAAGGAGATCAGCTTTCAGAAGAAAAGAAACAAGAGCTGGCTTCTCAATTAGCAGCCTATACCGGTACTACAGCCGACTATTGGGTAAAAGCCGATTTGAGGGTTACAGCCAGTGAATTCTTTGCGGATTTTTTACGAGACAAAGGTGAAATTGTAGGACGATTAGATTCCAGATTTACAGGTATAAACCAGGATTTACTTGCGCAAGACGGAAGTCATGATCCCCAAAGTGCTGCCATTTCCCCGGCATACATTACCGGTTTTCTGGACTATCTCTACAGAGATTTAAAAGTAAACAAGGGGCTCACCTATACTATTACCGCAGGGCGAAGAAAAGGATTTGAATGGGACTGGAAGCATGAAGGGAATGTGCGTTGGAACACCCAGGCGGCGATTAATACCAGTAATGACATGGCCCAGGCTATGTCTCGTGATCCTAATATGAAGGTGCTGATTCTTAATGGTATTTATGACATCGCTACTGTTTTTTATGGCGTTGAGCATAGCATCAATCATATGGGACTCACCAAAGCGATTAAGGATAATATTATTATGAAATACTATGAAGCCGGTCATATGATGTATACCCATCCGCCTTCTATGAAACAGTTTAAAGAAGATGTAGCCACTTTCATTAAAGAAACTTCTCAATAAAAATAAAAGGACGTCGAAAGACGTCCTTTTTCATTACTGCAATAGCATTTAATTTTATTTATCTATTCCCGGTACTCCGGCTGGTTTTTTCGTTTGCCAATTAAACTTCTCTGCTTTTTTAGCCACGGGCCACACCTCGTCTAAGGTACTGGCGTCGTATACTTTACCATTCTTAATAACATGGTCTAACGTATTGGTGTTTCTCAGATTATCTAACGGGTTTTTATCTAATATTAGAATGTCAGCTAATTTACCCACTTCAAGGCTACCGAGATCACCTTCCAGGCCAAGAGCCGTTGCCCCGTGTATGGTAGCTACCTTTAAAGCATTCAAATTATCCATGCCAGCACTTGCCACCGACCAAAGTTCCCAATGATATCCCAAACCTTGCAGTTGCCCATGACTACCGACACCAGCAATTCCACCTTCCTTCACCAAATCATTCATAAATACGGCATGCTTTTTAAACACATGTTCCTCATCCATGAACCATCCTGGTCTTCGTCTCGATTTTTGAGCTAATTCTTCATACGGAGTGAAATACTGCAGCTTGGCATCGGACCAGACATCCTCTCTGGAGTAATAGTAGTTTTCTGCCCAGGGCCCACCGTAAGATACCAGTAAAGTTGGTGTTACAGCCATTTTAGCCTCAGCAATAGTTTTCACCACATCTTCATAGATAGGATAAATTGGCAAAGAATGTTCATGCCCGGGGTACCCATCAAGAAGTTGCGTCATATTAAGTTTAAAATCGAGTCCTCCTTCAGTAGTGGGCATCAACTCCAATTCCTTAGCTGCCATTATGATCCACTGCCGTTGTTGACGATTCCCAACAAGGTACATTTTAATGGTTTTGGTGTTGTAATACTCACTGTATTGCTTTAAAACTTCTTTGGCATGATCTAAACTTTGAATTTTATATCGCCAAAAACCAACGCCGGGGCCTGTACTATACACTCGTGGGCCATGCAACATACCGGCTTCTACCATATCGGAATAGGTAAGTACATCTGTGGTGGCCGTCTGTGGATCGCGGGTGGTTGTAACCCCGTAGGCCAGGTTAGCAGAATACATCCACACCTGATTCTTATGAATCCCCCAGTTAGGCCACATATGAGCATGTGTGTCCACAAAACCAGGAGTTAATGTTTTGCCTTGTACATCTATTACAGAAGCATCGGAAGGAACGGTTAAGCTGCCTGATGCACCGATCGCTTTTATGCGGTTATTCTGTATTAATATATCTCCATTTTCGATGATATCATCTCCTTTCATAGTGATGATTCTTCCTCCTTTGAGTAGCAAACTACCCATAGGAATACTTCTTTTAAAGGAGACTTTTATTTTAAATTCATCGGCGGTGAATTTCTTATCTTTTTTATCTTCTTTCTCTTCTTCCTCCTGATCTGTTTTGGTGGAATCGGTTGATTTTTCTGTTTTCTTTAGTTCTTTCTCCTTTTTCTTTGCCGCCGTGACGCTATCTTTAAACTTCTTACCGGCTTCCAAATCATATCTAAAATGGCTTGCTCCCAAAGACCAGTGTACTTTTTTACTATCCGAAGCCCATGCAGGAAATTCTCCCCCCATAATGGTTAACTTCATCGCAGGAAATGCGGCTTTATCAGCAGAAGCTACAGAAACAGTAGGTGTTTTACCAAACCGGGGAATGGTAACGGTAAAAATATCGTTATTAATCTGCGCAAGTGCCTTTGTACCATCTGGAGAGATCCTTACTTCAGAAGGTCTGGATGCTTTGTCATTGTCTTCCCTATCATCATCAATCATAGGTAAATAACTATTTTCCCTGCCATCAAAATGGTCTTTTCCAAAGATATCCTGTGAACCAAATGTTTCAATTCCTTTTAATTTGAGATGCTCCTTTTCATCACTGCCATCCCATCTGATAGAGATAAGACCTTTACTCCCGTGACTCAAATAAATTCTATCGTCTACCTTGGTAAAATGAGGCTGTTGTCGCCCTTTGGCCTTATCAATAAATTGAATAGGGCCTCCGTCGGAAGAAATCCATACCAGGTCTTCTTGTGCACGCCTAGAAAATGGTCCTAAGGCATCCTCATAGGTTTGTGTAGTGCCTTTATGAAAAGCGATACGATTCTTACGGTACGACCATTCCGGATACGAATAGATTCCTGGTACCTGTGTCAGCTGAACAGGTTTTGGTCGGCCTTCCACATTAATCTTATGAAGATGTCCTCCACCTTGTTTCCAGCTAGTGTATACTAAAAATTTCCCGTCCGGGGACCAGCTCGGCATTGCCTCTGTATAATTGGCATTGGTTAAACGTCTTGGAGTACCATTGGGCATGTCCATTACATAAAGCCTATTAAGGGCGGTAAAGGCCAGCATACGGCCATCTGGCGATGGTTTAGCATCTCTAATTTGAGTTACAAAAGCATCTTTTTTGTCTTCAATCGGATATTTAAATTTCAACCTGGGTCCTAATTCTAAAGATACATCTACGCTAAACGGTATTTCTGTAGCCGAATTTGAACCCAGGGCAATAGAATAGATCTTTCCTCCATAGGAGGTAATCAAATTTTTACTATCGGGGGTAAATGACATTCCCGGCAGAACTCCAAGAGGTGCAATAGATTCTTGTTCATCTCGCTGAACCGGATACGCCAGCCAGTCTTCTTTACCAGTCTTTAAGTTGCGAAGAACTAATCCTGTTTCCGCTTCAAAACGAGTACCATAGACCAACCAGTTGCCATCTTTAGACAAGGTTGGGGTAAATGCCGAACCGTATCTTGAGGTAATGACCGCCATATCACCATCCTCCATGTCGTATGTGCCTATCTGATATTGAGGCAATTGAGCATTATAGTTCCACGCATTTCGTCTTTGAGAGAAGTAAAGCAATTTCCCATCTGCTCCAAATGCAGGATCTATTACCTTAAGGTTTTTTGGTTCTCCAAACAATTGACTGCCAGACCCCCCCTCTTTATGATAAATAGTAAACTTGATATTCCTTCTTCCTTTAGCGCCAACTATATAATCCCCATCCGGTGTCCATTCTGCTGAAAAGAAATTATGCCTAGAATCCTTACTAATCTGAGTCTCTTCTTTCGTAGATAGATTCATCGTCCATATATTGTCCGAACCACTTTTGTCTGAGATATAAACGACAGATTTACCATCGGGACTAAATCTGGGGTGCACTTCATAGGCTATTCCGCTCGTAATAGCAGTGGCTTTTCCTCCTGAAATTGGAATGCTATAAATTTCCCCCATTAGGTCGAACATAATAGTAGACCCATCCGGACTTACGTCTAAAGACATCCAAGTTCCTTTATCTGTAGTAAAAGAAATTGTACGCTCCGGTTCCAGGGGTAATTCCTTAGTAGCTTTTTTAATAGAATCTTGTGCAGTGGTATCTTTTTGAGAGTAAATAGAATAGTTAATACCAAAACCAGTAAACATCAAAATACTCAGGAGGAAGGAACGATACATATAGAGCTTAATTTAAAATTAGCCCCTAATATAGAGAAATATAGTAAGAAGATTGAATAAAATAGCCATGCTTGATAGTTCATCAACCAAGCTGGGATAACTAATCTCCCTTGGGTGTCTCTTCTGTATCTGCTGGCACCGTATCTTCCGATTTGAAATCGGTGATCCCATGGTTGTGTAAAAGATTATACCACTGGATCACTTTTTTTATATCGCTTGGATACACTTTGTCCTCGTCGTAGTTTGGAACAATGTCAAAAAAGTATTCTTCTAGTTTTATTTTTTCTTCTTTGTGACCAATAGAGGTTACTCCGCCATTTTCTTTTTCCTGAATTCTTTGAAAAACCTGATTTAATGGGAGCTCCTCTTCGAGTGTGAAAATAGCAATCTCTGAAAGTATGCTTACATTACTTGCCATGCCAACAGTAATCTTCTTACCATCTAGAAGTGATTCTGCAACAAACCCGGTACGTGTTTGGGTAAGTAATTTAAATAACCCCGGTTTTCCTCCGATTGATAATATTTTGTCTAAACTCATAGATTGTTATAATTACGGCGCAAATATGTAAATTTTATCTGATTAGTGTATGACTATCTTCCTTTTTTTGATAACGGAAAACGCATTTTGTAATCTACTTCTATCTTACCTTTTGTAATATTAGATAGCTTGCCTTTGAGCAAGCGTTTTTTTAGTGTAGAGATTTTATCTGTAAATAAGATCCCTTCAATATGATCGTATTCGTGCTGAATAACCCTGGCCAATAATCCATCATAGGTCTCGGTATGTGCCTTAAAGTCTTCATCCAAATAATGAATAGTAATGGTATCTTTTCTGGAAACGTCTTCCCTGATATCCGGGATACTTAAACATCCTTCATTAAAAATCCAGTTGCTACCTGTTTCCTCTTCAATATGCGCATTAATAAAGACTCTTTTAAAAGACTTTAGTTGGGTCTGCTCTTCTTTGGATAACTCGTCATCTTCCGCAAAGGGCGAAGTATCTACTAAAAACAAGCGAATTGCTCGTCCAATCTGCGGTGCAGCAAGCCCTACCCCATTTGCCTTGTACATGGTTTCCCACATATTGGAAATAAGCTGTCCTAACCCCTCGTATTCCTTATCAATGTTTACACTAACTTTTCGCAGTACAGGGTCGCCGTAGGCTACAATCGGTAATATCATCTATAGTTTTTTTATTTCTTAAATCTTGTTCTTGCAACGTTTCCAGTATTGATCCAATTAATTATATCTACATACATAAAGGTAAGTTTAAATAATTTTTTTCCATTGTAAAACATGGCATCCTTTTTTTTATTGGATGGATCTACTTGAACATGTTGCCTATTATTTAAATTCTTAATTTGATCTAGAGAGAATGAAATTTTATTTTTAAAAGGTAACCTGTGAAAATCTTTAATGATCTCCTCATTAGTCTCTCTTCGCTCACATATTGTATAATAGAAATTATCCTTGTTTTCTATTAAATTCATTCTGTTTACACGTCGTTTCCATTTTTCTCTGGCTTCCTCCTGATTGGCATAATGCTGAAAATGAATTTCCAAATCTCCTAAAAGCCCAATAGGATAGTTGTGTTTTAAATACGTTTTATATCTTGAATGCTCTATAAATATCAGTTCTTGTTGAATATAATAATCAAATCGTTCCAACAATTTTATATAACAAGGTCCAAAAAGGAAAAGACCTACAAATGGTGTATTGTAAGGTATCCCTAACCATTGATAAAATTGACCCCCCCAACAATTCTTGCTAATAATTACAAACTCCTTTTTCTTTAACCTTCTCTTATCTAGCCACCTAAATAAAAAATCGAAATACTGTCTAAACTTTCGCCGAATAAGAATCTCTGTATCCCTGAACATGCATTAGTATTTGTTCATATACGCCTGAAGTATAAGCGTTGCGCTGATCTCATCTACCATCTCTTTGTTGCGCCGTTGTTTTTTCTTCATTCCACCAGCTATCATACTTTGCATGGCCATTTTCGAAGTAAATCGTTCATCCTGTCGAACGATTGGCATAGTTGGAAATACTTTCTTCAGATCCTTTAGAAATCCCTGAATCAAAATTTCTGATTCTGACGGAGTATTGTCCATCTGTTTAGGTTCACCTATGACGAAGGTGTCTATTTCCTCATTCGTGGCATATTCCTTTAAAAATGTAATTAATTCTTTTGTAGGCACGGTTGTTAGTCCAGAAGCAATTAACTGTAATTCATCAGTAATCGCAATCCCGGTCCTCACTTTACCATAATCCAATGCAATAATCCTACCCAAATTAATTTTTTTGCAAAAATAAAGCATAATATGTTATAAGTATAAAAATCTCCTACATATTCCCACCCTTCATACTATCTTTGCCTAAATTTTTACTGTACCTATGGAAGCGTTGAAAAATATAGTTGAAAAGGCTTGGGAACAAAGAGATCTTTTGTCAGATAAAGTTACTCAGGAAGCCATACGAAAGGTCATCGATTTAATAGATGAAGGGTCTCTTCGATGTGCAGAACCGGGTTCGGACGGATGGATCATTAATGAGTGGGTTAAAAAAGCCGTGGTCCTCTATTTTCCTATTCAGAAAATGGAAACCATGGAAGCAGGAATATTTGAGTATCATGATAAAATTCCTTTAAAAAGAGGGTTTCAGGAAAAAGGCATTCGGGTGGTTCCTCATGCCGTTGCAAGACATGGTTCCTATATTGCCCCGGGCACCATTCTCATGCCAAGTTATGTGAACATAGGAGCCTATGTAGATGAAGGCACCATGGTAGATACCTGGGCTACCGTAGGAAGTTGTGCTCAAATAGGCAAAAATGTGCATCTCAGTGGTGGTGTAGGAATTGGTGGCGTGCTTGAACCATTACAAGCAGCCCCGGTTATTATTGAGGATAACGCCTTTATTGGAAGTAGATGTATTGTTGTGGAAGGGGTGCGTGTAGAAAAAGAAGCTGTTTTGGGTGCAAACGTTGTACTTACGGCATCCACAAAGATTATTGATGTTACAGGAGCAAACCCATTAGAACTTAAAGGTAGGGTTCCTGCTCGTTCAGTTGTTATACCAGGGAGTTACACTAAAGAATTTCCGGCAGGCAATTATCAGGTACCATGTGCTTTGATAATTGGACAGCGAAAGGCAAGCACCAATAAAAAGACGTCGCTTAATGATGCCTTGAGAGAATATAATGTAGCTGTGTAATTTGTAGGAAATTTATTTGGAAAGACAATTTTATGCCACTTTTATTGTTATAACTTTGTTAATGAAAGTAGATCTTAAATTATTTACCTGTCCATGAAAACTGCGAATAAAAAAATAACAGCTTTAGTTATAACCTATAACGAAATGGGGTATATTCAGCGTTGTCTTGATTCTGTAAACTTCGCAGATGAAATAGTTGTTATTGATTCCTACAGTACGGATGGCACTTACGAATACCTGTTAAAACATCCTAAGGCTAAAGTAATTCAACACCCTTTTGAAAATTTTACACTTCAGAAAACATATGCATTATCGCAAGCCAGTAACAACTGGATACTCTTTTTGGATGCAGATGAAGTAGTTCCGGAAGGCTTACAAAAAGAAATAAAAGCTACTGTTTTGGAGGAAAATCCGCATGCGGCCTATTGGTTCTACAGAAATTTTATGTTCCAAAAAGAAAGTCTGAATTTTAGCGGATGGCAGACCGACAAAAACTATAGATTATTTCAAAAAGATAAAGCCAAATTTTCTGACAAGAAGATAGTTCATGAAACGTTAGAAGTTAATGGAACCTCCGGCGTTTTGTGTGAGAAATTGATTCATTATTGTTATAAGGACTATAATGACTACAAATCCAAAATGCTCAGATACGGCAGACTAAAAGCAAAAGAGGATTTTTACAAAGAGAAAAGTTTTAACTATCTATTCTTTATTTTAAAACCCGCCTGGAAATTTTTCAATCATTACATACTTAGATTGGGAATCTTAGATGGTAAAAAAGGCCGTGTAATTTGCTATTTGAATGCACTCGGTGTATTGGAAAGATACCGTGAACTAAAACGTTTGGAAGGTAAAAATGAACTCGCTTATTATTTGGTGATGCCATAATGCGTCCAAACCGATTTATCCGTTTTAGTTTTTCTTCGTATTGCCATATTCTTCTGAATAGACTCTGGTGTTTTATACCCCCTTTTATGATCTAAATGTACACAGACCGCACTGTAGCGTAACTGCTTGGATTTAATCCCAAAATTAAAGAGTCGCTCCCCTAATTCCCTATCCTGACCACCGTATTGCATCCGCTCATCAAAGCCGTTTACATTCAAAATATCCTTTTTCCATCCGGAGGAATTATGTCCATTCCAGCTGGCATTAGTGGGAGTAAGTGTATTAAAAAATTTGGAGATAAATCTTCTGGCCGTAAGC